>JAJDBI010000097.1 GCA_029261435.1 Nitrospinaceae bacterium | reverse complement strand
GGAGAAGAGGTCACTCAACTCAAAGGCGCGGCGATCAATAATGTCCGCAAAAAGTTTGGCATCATGTTTCAAAGCGGCGCCTTGTTCAACTCCCTGACGGTGGAAGATAATGTAGCCCTGCCCATGAGGGAACATACTGATCTTAACGAAGGCACTATCCTTATCATGGTTAAGATGAAACTGGAGATGGTTGGACTCAGGGGGGCTGAGCACCTCAAGCCAGCTCAACTGTCTGGTGGCATGGTCAAACGCATTGCTCTGGCCCGGGCCATTGCTCTGGATCCTAAAATTGTTTTTTATGATGAACCATCAGCGGGACTGGACCCTATTTCTATCGGCGTGATTGACAAGTTAATCATCGACCTCAGTAAGAAAATGGGCATCACCTCGGTGGTGGTCACGCATGAAATCCCCAGTGCCATGCGTATTTCGGATAAAATAATCATGCTGTTCAAAGGCAAGATTATCGCGGAGGGAACACCGGATGAAATTCGCAACAGCGAAGACCCAAGAGTGACACAGTTTATTGAAGGCAGTCCGGATGGACCCATTCCGTTCAGCAAAAGCCTGACAGATTATGGGGATGAACTAAAAGAAATGAGTCGAGTCTAATCTAATGGAATATCGTTCTTCAGAGGTCAAAGCAGGGTTTTTTATTTTCATCAGCATGATGGGTTTGATCGTCATGATTTTCATGCTGGGAAATCTGCAAGATTATTTCAAACCCAAGAGGATGTTGCGCATCGTGTTCAATGCTACAGGCGGGATAGAGGTCGGCGCGCCAGTACGCTATGCCGGTCTTGATATCGGTTCGGTCAAAGAAATTGAACTGCTCGGCGACGCTAAGAGTCATGACCGAGTGGTGGCGGTGACAGAGGTCAACCCAAAGATCACAATCAAAAAAGATTCCATTGCCGTGATAAAAACCTCCGGACTGATGGGAGGACTCTATATAGATGTACGTCCCGGCTCCCTGGGATCGGCTCCTTTGGGCAACATAGTGGAGTTGATCGGGGAGGACTCGTTTGAAATTGCCAAGATCGGTGACATGGCTACCGAAGTAGTGCTGGAGATACGACGATTCACTAAACTCAGTCAGGAGCTTGTTACCGATGCCCGGTCTACCTTGAAAGATGTGCGAAGCTCTCTTTCAAATGTCGATGTAATTTTGAATGAAAATCGCAAATACGTCCGCGCCAATATGGAAAATGCTCTGAATATTTCCGAAAAAGTTTCAACTATGATTGATGAAAGTAGCGGCAAACTGCAATCTACTCTGAGCCATGTGGCTTCGGTTTCAGAAAAAACCGACAAGCTGTTCACCGACAAGGATATGGAAGTCCGCGAGATTATCACTCAGATGCATAGCCTGACACGGGAAATGGAAATCCTTCTTGCAGACACGCGACCGGGTGTGACCAGTTTGATCAATAGTATGGAAGCGAACGCGCAGGAAATCACAACCGATATAGACCGCACTGCAACCAGCGTTGAACAGACTCTGGGGCAAGGCAACTCGATCATGGTGGAGAATCGTAGAAACCTGCTTCTTCTTCTCCAGAACATGAACGAAACATCGCGAAATCTGAAATCATTGACTGACGACTTGAAACGGAACCCCTGGAAACTGGTCCGCAAGTCCGATGAGGTAGCCCTTCCACCCGCAGAAGCCACGGTTCCCGGACAATCTGATATTCGCATGAAACGACTGGACAAGGTCAAATAGACAACGATGATTAGAATTTATAATTTATCAGGGATTGTGGTGGTGGCGTTATTTTTTGGTTGCGCTAATGTTCCCGCACCTATTGAAGGACATTTCAATAAAGGTGTGGAACATTATGATAGCCAGCAATACGCCAAGGCAATTGAAGAGTATAAACTGGCACTCAGAAAAAACCCCAAAGACACTTTCGCCATGTATAACCTGGCAGTTGTATATCAGGATCAAGGCAAAACCGACCAGGCTGAGAACCTCTACCAGGATGTTTTGAAAATTTCCGAAGACACTTTCAGCCGCATTAATCTTGCAGGAATTTTTTATAACAAAGGAAATCCAAACGAAGCGTTCAAGCAACTTGAAACGGCAACAAGTAATAACCCGGATTCGGCCCACCCTCTAAGCGTTTTAGGAGAGTTCAAGGAAAGGGAGGGAAAACTTGCCGAGGCCGAACAAAAATATATTAAAGCATTGAGCATTGATAACCAGCATGCTCTCACCCACTATCGATTGGGGAGATTGCACCTTAAGCGAGAAAAGTTTTCCACCGGCATTGAACACCTGAAAAAATCCATTGATCTCGAAGCAGAGAATCCATCCTTTCTGGAAACTCTTGGCGAAGAATATGAACGATCGGGAGATTATCTTGAGGCAGTCAATTATTTTGAAAGAGTTTCGGTTCTGGAACCGGACCGGTTGGATATTTATATCAAACTCGGAGATCTGTATAAGAAGAAAAAAATGTTCCGGGAAGCCCTTTCACGTTACTGGTCTGCTCTAAGCCTGAAAAATGACGACCCCTATGTTCACCGGAGCGTGCTGGATATTTACAAAACTCTTTCCAGTCAAGAGATCGAGCTGTTGAAAACTCTTGAAGGACAAAGTTCTTTCGCCCGCAATCCCTAGTGCGTTCCCCCGTCTTATTAACAGGGGCAACCAGCCTTCTGCTTTATGCTTTTCTGACCCAACTCTCTCACCAGTTCAACTGGGGAGAAGGGTATTCAGAAAGACCCATCCTCACCTATCTCGCTGTTTATTTTTCCTTGTGCACACTTTATGGCCTCACCTGGTATTTTGTACGCAAACGCCCCAATGACCGTGGAAATTTTTGGATGATCATAGTGTTCGGCCTGCTGTTTCGTGCTGTCATTCTGCCCTCTCAGCAGATTCAGGAAGATGATGTCTATCGTTATTTATGGGATGGAAAAGTGTTTGCAAATGGAATCAACCCATTTGAATACGCTCCCTCCGAAGTGAACAACTTCAAGTCTCTGAGAATTCAGAACCCGGAAAGCTATTATGAGACTTATGTTGAGCGTAACGAACGTGACCTGGAACTACTCGACACACTGAAATGGGCCTCTCCAAAATCCTTGAAATATCTGGATCGGGTAAACCATCCAGATGTGCCAACCATCTACCCACCGATGGCTCAGTTTGTGTTCCGTCTGACGCATCAGATAAAACCCGACAGCATTGTTGTCCTGCGGGCAGGGTTTTTAGTATTCGACGTTTTGGCTTTGGTTTTTATCGTTGGCATTCTTTCCAAACTGGGACTGGATAAATCTAATTGCCTGATTTATTTCTGGAGTCCTCTGATTATCAAAGAAACTTTTAACTCGACTCATCTGGATATTATCGGGATATCCCTGCTCTCCGGCTCCATTTATTTTTTGCTGTGCCACCGTCATAAACTGGCAACCCTGTTTCTCGCCTTTGGGTTTCTGGGAAAACTGTATCCTGTGATTTTACTGCCTCTATACCTGAAAGCCTGTCATGAAAAAATGACACAAGTTGGAAAGAAGCCCTGGCTGACTCTTTTGGGCAATACCGGTCTATTTCTCGGGGTGGTTGTTTTGGGTTATCTACCCTTTACGGGGATCGGACTACAGATATTTGACGGGCTGAAAGCCTTCACCTTGTACTGGCAAAGTAATGACAGCATTTTTGCTATTCTGGTTTTCATCTTCAAAATTTTGTCGGGTGAACTGGCAAATGAAACAATATTGTCCAATCCATTACCGATTTTTTTGAGCAAGGTTGCTGTAGCTCTTATATTAATCGGAGTTCTATTTCGGTTGCTGTATAAAGAAACCTCTCTTCTCGAACAACCTGTAGAATTTGTCCGTGGACTTTTCTGGATCATGGCACTCGTCTTCCTTCTTAGCCCCGTGCAGAACCCCTGGTACCTCTGCTGGGTCGTGCCATTTTTATGTGTGTTTCCCGCGCGTTCGTGGATCGCCCTGACCGGACTAGTGGGTCTGTATTACCTGGACTTTTATTTTGATTATCAAGAATTTAAGGGATTGAGTTCCTGGATTCCCTGGGTCGAATACCTGCCGTTTTATATTTTATTGGCTCTAGAGTTCCGGAAAAATCATAATCAACAGGAAGAACAATTCATCGGCAAAAACTGATTCGGGAACCCTGATATTTGGCAAAATTAAAAATTTCTTGTCAAGGTTCCTGCTAGCAGTTACTATTAAAAGACATGGAATGAAATCGACTGAAGGGGAGAAATGGCTAATATTACGGTAGCAAAAATTAAAGAGCTGCTTATGGATAAAGATAGGGCGCAAACTCATTTGACCAACATGAATTTTTCCGGGCTGGATCTTTCCGGCCTTGACTTTAGTGAGATGACTATCGCCTCCACCGACTTCAGCGGTACCTCGCTGAAAAAAGCTAAATTTACCAAGGCTTATTTGGCCAAATGCAACTTCCGAAAATCTGATATGGCAAATGCGGATTTTAGCGAAGCTAATTTAAAAGATGCAGACTTGTGTCTCACCAACCTGGAAAATGCTTCGTTCAGCCGGGCCAAGATGCAGGGCGCAAAATTGCTCAGGGCAAAATGTAAAAAAGCCAGTATGAGTTTCGCATCCATGGTGGGTTGTGACTTAAGGGAAGCCAATCTCAATTCTGTTTCTTTTCATGGAGCCGACCTCTCAAAGGCAAACCTGACCAATGCGGAAACTAAAGATGCCAGCTTTAAAAATGCCAAAATGGATGATGTAAAAGGACATTAGGTTTAAAGCCCGCTGACCTGCTTTCAGCAATCAAACATCACGGTTTAGCCAACCAGTTCCATGAACGAAGTGATTTTATCTGCCTTGTCAAAACGGTTGTCCCTATCCAGCAGAATTGGGTGAATACCAACACCTTCGGCTCCAACTACATCCGTTCGCATTTCATCTCCGATATGGCAGGCTTCATGAGGTGCGACTCCGCTCCGTCTTAAAGCTTCTTCAAATATTTTTTTATCAGGTTTTGCTGAACCGATCACGGCAGAAGGCAGGATAAAATCAAAGTAACGTGCGAGACCAATGTTTTCCAAGGTCGAGATCAACCGTGAATCCCAATTGGAAATGACTCCCATCACCACGCCTCTTTTTTTCAAAGTTTCGAGAATATCGGATTCGATAACATCTTCATAAACTCGCCAGTTGGATTTTTCTCTAAATTCTTCAAAAATAAGATCGAAATATTCTTCAAACCGGTCGAGCCCTCCCAGCGGCTGAAAAACCTCATAAACCAGTTCGCGCCAAAAGTTTCTTTCCGCATCGGCTCCACTCTGATCCCCCAAAGACTCGATGCCCCCCATCTTCTTCCATTGTGCACCGAATCCTTCATTTAAGACCTCGACAGATCCTGAATAGCCAAACGGACGAGCATGCCGGGCATAGACATCTCCAACCGATGGGTGAACGCGAATCAGAGTTCCCCCAACATCAAAAAACACCGCTTTAAATGGGGATAAAGGCAAGAGCACAGTTCCTGAAGTTATTATTTAAATTAGAACTTTATACTGTCCGTAAAATGTAATACAGGTTTTTCAATATTTAGATGAACTGAAAGTCTGGAAGGGTTTTTAAAATATATAGTTGCCGGAGAGTGGAGTACGAAAACCCTGCCAGGGGTTTAGCGGCTCGTGGACGCAGGCTTTGCCAGTACGTACACCTGCCCTCGCCCCTAAACAGGGGAGGTTATTAGCAAAGACATTTTAGCCGAATTAACTCTTTGCCTGCTAAAGACTGTCATTACTATTTGCAACCCTCGCGAGAGGGTGAGCCGCGCCCCTTGGGGAATCGGTAGTGATCTATCAGACGAAGACAGTTCTTTTCCAACAGATATAGGCATTGAAATTTACCCGCGGTGTTTCTCCGCTAGCGTCTATCTGTCTGGAAAAAACCCAGGACCCCCATCAAAGCTATTGCAGTCGCGGTTCCAAAATACATCATGAGGCCAATTCCCGAGTCACCAAATACTTCCAACCAGTAAATGCGGTTGGAAACAAAGCCCCAGTAAAATATAAAAAAATAGGATAA
This sequence comes from Nitrospinaceae bacterium, assembly GCA_029261435.1. Taxonomy (GTDB): domain Bacteria; phylum Nitrospinota; class Nitrospinia; order Nitrospinales; family VA-1; genus LS-NOB. The sequence goes on along the minus strand of JAJDBI010000097.1, from coordinate 11,750 downwards.
TAACAAACCTGTTTTATGTTTTCCGTAGAGCAGACAAAGAAAACACGCGAGAAACATAAACGTGATTTGCCCTAAAGAAATAAAAAACACCTTGCCGGATAAAAACTCCATAGCCTCACTCAAACCTTGCATAACATTCACCCAATTTAATCCTTGATAAGTTATCTCCCCGACGCTTTTTAAATCCCTGACACGGGATGAAAACCGGATTCCTTAACCCTGGGAACCAAAGTTAAAAAGCAATAAAGATACCAAAATTCAGAAAATGGGAAGCAGATCGGCAAAGAGCTGTTTAACCTGTTATATTTAAAGGGGAATTTTACTCGAAAAGTGTTTAAAAAATATTAAATGCCTGGGATTCCTAGACAATAATTGAAGATAAATTACAACTAATCATAAAAAGTAATTATTTATCATACATAAAATTTTCCAGGAGTACATATTATAACCGCGGAAGCTGGTATTCTTTCGGATGGGCTTGGAAGCGATTTAAAGCGGCGGAGTAGTCTTCCTGAGTGTCTATTTCAAAACATCCTTTTTCCGCAACATTCCAGGGATGCAAAGATGTGTTTCGCGCAAACTCCGTGAACGGGATTTCCCAAAGCACAGGTCGGTAGGTGGGTTCGTCGTTTTCGTAAAGAGCGACAAAGCGGGGGACATCTTCCCGACGGAGCATGAAAAAACCGATCGCCTCACCACCGAAACCGAAACCAGATTTTTCCTCTTCAGTCAGCTCACGTTTAGTGATGAATGCGTTAATAGTTCCTGATGGATTCAACAATACTTTCGCGCATTCTGCGTTATCAATATCAGCGGGCACCAGCGCAAATGAAGAACGTGGTGCTCGACGAACATAATTGATCAGAGCCTCGGGCGGATACAAAACATCGCCATCGAGAATCAATGTTTCTTCATGACAGTGTTTGAGCCCCATCACCATCGACAAGGTGTTGCCAGTGGTGCGGTAAACAGGGTTATCGATGAAATGTACTGGCAGATCAAGATTGAGACCCTGCACATAGGATTTTAGTGCGGGAGCATTATGACCAAGGATGAGATGGGTATTCTGAATGCCTAATACCTGCAAGCATTTCAAATGGCGGGAAAGCAGCGTCTCCTCACCGAAAGGTAGTAGTCCTTTATGGGGAAGATCATTCCGGGCTAAACGTGAGCCGTAACCGGCAAGTAATATGATTGCTTCCAAAATAAACCTCTACCGGGCCACGCCCCGCCAGCGTGACGCTGGACTCAATTAAATTCGGAAAAAATAAGTTTTAACTCAGATTGAGATAGTTCCCGCTAATAAAGCTACCGCCTAATATTGGCTCGCAGCTATTTAGACAACGCCCAGAAATCAGACATCGGCTTTCCAGAGCAGTAACGCCGGTATTTAAGCAGGGTGTCTAATCCATCTGCAGTACGCTCCACGTTGCTCGGCTCCTCAGGAAAATCTCCCCAACCCTGTTCATTTTTGATGTCGATCAACCAGCGCACACCTTTTTCGATAATCAGGGTGTATTTTTCTTTATCCTTGAAGGTATCAGAAACCAGCATCAGGTTACGGCAGGCGTCCATGGTGTGGTCGGTATTTTCTTTATCCCAACTGCCATTTTCGGCTTGCTCGGCTACCAGCGAATCCGCCGCTTGCATGCACATTGTTCCGGCATACTCGATCTTATCCATGAAGTAAGCGGGAACCAGAGTGTACTGCATCAAATGCGCAGTGGTTTCGATGCCTGCCGGGTGGAACGTGTCATCTTTCCAGAGCCCTGAATCTGTTTGCCAGGTTTTGATAAACTCGAAGCCTCTGACGCGGGCTTTATTAATGCGTTCATCACCTTTTTTATCTTGTGTGACCTGATAAATGGTCAGAAAACAAGTGACTGAGCAGGTCGTATCCAGGTGTGACCATTCAGGGTCGGACCAATGCCCATCTTCTTCCTGCATGGACAAAACATACTCCAGGGTTTTATCGACTGTAGCCTGAATTTCCGGGTCCTTGATGACCATGTTACCCCGGCAAAGCTTGAGTCCGACAAAAGTCGTGATCCACATCGAGGTTTTTTCGGTGTGAGACTCTTTAGACCAGCCACCATCGGGGTTTTGCACTTTGACGCACTCTTTGAATTCTTGAGGCCTATCCTTAGTCATATCCATATGCAGGATACAACGTAAGACGTGCTCCAAAACTTCCATGTCCTGCTCTCCTTCAAGAAGGCTCCACTCGCCTTTTTTAGACTCCAGATAATCCCACTCGCTCTGAATCAATGAATCCAGTTTTACTTTGTCAATCGTCGTCATAGTTTTCCAATAGTTTTAATTTTAAAAATTCCCACCCCAGTTGTGAATTATATTCATGCGGTCAAACCGGGTCAACATGAAACCCAATAAATCAAACAAAACAAAACTATGTGTTTAAAATAAATTTTTGGGGAGTCGAAAACTGTGAATGCTACACACCCAAGTCATCGTAGAATTATGCCGGTATAACACTCATGAGTCAGCATGATTGTGGCTAGTGAAAATACTTGAGAAAGTTCAGACAGCTCCTCCAAACTCCCAAACACATGAGATGCCCGACCAACCCACTAAAAGGCAGGCCAGCCTAGTAATATTTTCATTTACTACTAAAGATAATCTATGGTAAAGTATCAGGTAATCCGATATCGCGCTCACATTAAATTATTATTTAACAACAGGTTGTAAGAAACAACCTTTAAAGTTGGAGCAATCTGAAAATTGAGGACCGAACAAAAAGTTTTGGCTGGGTTTTTTATTCTGGGATTATTGGTTTCTTCAATAGCTTATATTTTAGCCAGCCCTGTAAACAACCATTTAGTTGAGATTGGGCTACATCATGGTAAAGCTTTGAGCCTGATTCAAGACATCCAATCTAAAAATATGCTGGCAGTTAAAGAAAGTCTGGCATACCTGCTGTCAGGTGAGACAAGCTCAAAGAATAAATTTTTAGCGTGGAATAGAAATTTTCCAGCTATTTTTAAGCGGTTTACCGACTATGATTCTTCGCATAATGTTCAGGAAAAAGAAGAAGAAAAATTATCAGATCAAGCCCTCAATCAACAAAAAACGTTATCGGAACTTGCCAATAAAATGTTTGTTGAATTTGAAGAAAAAGGGCTTGTGTCTTCCGACACTTTTAACCTGTTTCAATCAACCATTGAAAAACTGGATAGCAACCTGAGATTACTTGTTGAATTTGGGGATATGGAAATTGCCGAATCCTATAAATTTATCAGCGAAGAAATCCAGATAAATAAGAACCGGATTTATCTGGTAGGAGCTATAACATTATTCTTCTGTTATCTATTTAGTTGTTATTTGTATTTTTATATCAAATGGGAGAACCTTCGCAAAGCGATAGATAAAGAAAAGCTGATAACTTATGCGAATGAATTGGAGAGAAGCAATAAAGAACTGGATGAATTTGCATCCATCGCATCCCATGATTTGCAAGAGCCTCTTCGCAAAATAGTTACTTTTGGTGATTTTTTAAAAAATAAGGCAACAAACCTGGACGCGCATAGTCTCGAATATATTGAACGAATGGAAAAAGCTGCCATTCGCATGAAACGTTTCATTGAAGACCTGATTAGTTATTCCAGGATCTCAACCAAGCAAAAACCCCCGGAACCAGTTAATTTAGAAATACAAGTAACGGCCGTCATCGAGGAAATGGCTCACATAATTCACCAGAGTAATGGAGTGGCCAAAATCAAAAATCTCCCCACAGTAGAAGGATACAGCAATCAACTTTACCAGCTAATGGCAAACCTCATTACAAATGCTTTCAAATATAAAAAGAAAGACCAGCCTCCCGTAGTAAATGTTTCAGGAAGAAAAATAGACAATGGCTATTGGGAAATATCCATTGAAGATAATGGAATTGGTTTTAATGAAAAGTATGCTGACAGAATATTTCAACCTTTTCAACGATTGCACGGTAGAAGCGAGTATGAAGGCTCAGGCCTGGGTCTCACAATCTGCAAAAAAATCGTCAACAATCACCTGGGCACCATATCCGCTAAAAGCAAACCAGATGAAGGCACAACCTTCATCATTACGCTCCCAGAAAAACAGCCCAACTCTTCATCTTAAGTAAGGTAGTTAAACGCTTCCAGCCAAACAGCTTGCTACCCCCTCAACACTCAGGGTATTAATTTGGAATATTTTTTGGAGATCCACCCTTTCTTGCCTCTTTGGTACTCGATCTCAAACCAGTCCTTGCCTTCCTGAAAAACCGGCACGACCGAATCTTTAGGAATCTGAGCCAGCACTTTAGATCGGACATCAGGTTCTGCCCGTACTCTAAGAGGGGCCTCTTTGGTCATGATCCGTACCCGTCTTGTAGGCGCGGGTTTCTTGGTCGTTGGCTTTTCTCGCTTCATTTCCATATCAGGGTCCACCGCAACTTCCTCTACCGGAGGTTGTTTCATTTCAGGTGGCTTTGGTGGGACTTCTTCTTCCATCACAGGTTCCTGCATTTCTTCAGAAAGTTCCTGCTCTTCATCATTTATTGGTACTTCTGCAACGATCTCTATCGATTCCTTGCGGACAGGCGGTAAGGTCGGGACACTCTGCATCGGTTCGGGGACAACGACCTCCTGCTGTGGTGAGGTGGTCCTTTGAGCAGGTTCAGGCAATATTTCACTTTGCATTTCCGGGAATTCCCCCAAAGTGGATTCCTGGGGTTTCATTTTGGCAATCCAACGCCGGGCTTCATCAGAGTTTTTTGGGTTGTCAGGGTACTTCGCCAGAAACGCTTCATAATCTTCCAGCGTGTTGGCTCGCTTGACCTGTTCGTATATAAGGTCCTGAAGAGTCTCTATTCTCAGCGCTACTTTCTCTTTTTCCTCAAGGTCAGCGAGTTTTTTAACCCTTTCAAGATGTTCAATAGCATTGTCATAATCCTTGTTCTCTTCCAGAATTGTGACTTGAAACCTTAAAGCCCTGTTGAGGTTGTTTTTGATTTTCTGGTCAAACGGTTCCAGTGCCAGAGCGGTTTCAAAAGCCTGTATGGCGGGCATTAACTGGTCATTGGAGTAGAGCGCCATACCAAGGTTGTTATAGCCCCTGAACGACCTCGGGCTGTGCTCCAGAAATCGCTTCCAGAGATCAATCGAATTATCCAGTTGATTATTTTTAAGCTGTGTCAGAGCACGGTTGTACAACTCCAACGCCGCTTTTGGAATGCGTTCTGGCGGCATTTCAAAATAAGGGTTTATCGGGTTCGGACCTGTGGCACAACCCCCAACAGCAAATAGGAGAACAATTGATAAAACGCGCAATATTGACGAGGGAAACATAATGTGCATATTACTCTTTTTTATTATCAGGTCAATAGTTCTTGACTTGTCAGAAATATGAAATAATCTAGACTTGTCACGACCACTGGGGGTGTTTTTGAACTGAGAGTCCTGAAACAGGACGACCCTTTGAACCTGATCTGGATCATGCCAGCGAAGGGAAGTGAGGCTATCTTCTGTTAATAAGATTTGCTGCATTTCCCAAAGGTTGGGATGCGGCTTTTTTTATGCCCATCCCTTTGAAATTTCGCCCGGACCTGATCTGTGATTTTAGTTGTCTCTAATTGATTTAACGGCTATTGCGGACCAAACCTTGTCCCTTTTTTGGAGAGATTCTCTTGAAACTCACGATTAATGGCGAAAATCGGGAAATTCTGAAAAGCCAGAACCTTGAAGATCTGATTCGAGAACTGGATATTCAGGCACCTAATTTTGCCATGGCCCTGAACCAACAAGTCGTTCCAAAGTCCAAATACGCTACAACCTCGATCCAGGAAAACGACGAGGTTGAAATCGTTCATGCTGTGGGCGGTGGAATTTAATTTAAATTTTTTATAAGACTGGGATTATGAACACACAAAAAGAATTCATGAAAATTGGTGATAAAATCTTCAAGTCCAGACTGATTGTTGGAACCGGAAAATATAAATCTTTCGATGAAACACGGCAGGCTATCGAAATTTCCGGTGCCGAAATGGTAACAGTTGCTGTCCGCCGGATTGAACTGGACAAAAACAAAGACTCCATACTCAAACACCTCGACCCCAAAAAATATACATATCTACCCAACACAGCCGGGTGCTATTCATTAAAAGAAGCGGTGATGACCTGCGAGCTGGCTCGCGAAGCGGGGCTGGGGAACATCGTCAAAGTGGAGGTCATCGGAGATGAGAAAACTTTATTCCCCGATAACGAAGCCACGCTGGAAGCCTCCAAACTGCTGGTCAAAGATGGCTTTCATGTTCTGCCCTATTGCACCGATGATGTTGTGCTCTGCAAAAAACTCGAAGACATTGGTTGCGCCGCGGTCATGCCACTGGCAGCACCTATTGGCTCGGGTCTCGGCATTCGCAATCCCTACAACCTTAAACTGATTTTAGAAGCGGTCAAAGTTCCGGTCATCGTTGATGCCGGTGTAGGCTCCGCCTCTGATGCCAGTCGCGCCATGGAACTGGGTGTTTCAGGAATTTTGATGAACACCGCTATCGCCGGAGCAAAAGATCCATTAAAAATGGCACAGGCTATGAAAATGGCGGTGGAGTGCGGTCGACTATCTTATGAAGCCGGGCGCATCCCGAAAAAACTTTATGCCTCAGCCAGCAGTCCGCTGGACGGCTTGATTGAACTGTAACCCTATGATGACTTCGACTCCATTCAAGACAGAACAGGATTTGGATTTCCTGCAGGTTTACCTCATCACCGACTGCATGCGAATTGGAAAAAGCCGGTTCCTCGGTGCGCTGGAAGAAGCTTTGCAAGGTGGAGTGCGCTCGCTGCAATTGCGGGAAAAAAGTCTGAGCCCAAAAGAGCTGCTGACACTTGCACTTGAAGTCAAACCTCTCATGCAACGCTACGATGCCAAACTGTTCATCAATGACCGCGCCGACATTGCTGTCATGGCAGGGGCCGACGGCGTGCACCTCACAGAAGCCAGCGTCCAGGCCAGCGAAGTGAAAAACAATTTCCCCGACCTCGTTGTCGGGGTCTCAACGCATTCACTGGAAGGAGCGCGTCTTGCCGAAACACAAGATGCGGATTTCATCACTTTCAGTCCAATTTACGAAACACCCTCAAAAACCAGTTACGGTCCGCCGCAAGGACTGGACCCACTCCGACAGGTGACGCAATCAGTTCGCCTGCCGGTTCTGGCATTAGGGGGAATAACTCTGCACCGCGTTCCTGAATGTCTGGAGCATGGGTCCTTCGGGGTCGCCGTGATTTCTGATATCTGGGACTCAACTGATATAAAACAACATTCATCTGAATTTACGCAGAACTTTGGAGGCAACTCGTTATGACTCAATCAAATGGTAATGGCAATGGAAACCGGCACGGAGCGACTGATGAAAAGGTCGAAATTTCTACCAAACCGATTTCCCCTAACTCGAAAAAAGTTTATGTCAATGGAACTCTGCATAAGGATATAAAAGTCCCTTTCAGAGAAATTTCTCTGTCCCCTTCTACAACCGTCACTGGGAATGGCAATGGGAATGGAAACGGTAGCCACAAAGAAAATGATGAAAGTTCCATCATCGTCTATGACACATCCGGACCCTACACCGACCCTGAAGCCAAAATTGACATCCGTGAAGGACTGGAACCCATTCGCCTGCCCTGGATTACAGGTCGGGAAGATGTCGAGTATTACGATGCTCGAAGTATCATGCCGAAGGACGATGGCTATCGTGAAGGGGAAAACCCCAATACCGAACGCTTCCCCAAAACCCGCAAACAGGTTCTGCGTGCGAAGTTTGGAAAAAACGTCACGCAAATGCATTATGCGAAAAAAGGAATCATCACTCCTGAAATGGAGTTCATCGCCATTCGCGAAAACCAGAAACGCAAACAATGGATGCAGGACGAAGAACGCGAACAACGTCTGAAAGGAAATTCATTCGGGGCAAATCTGCAGGAAGAAATCACCCCGGAATTTGTGCGTGAAGAAGTGGCACGAGGACGCGCCATCATCCCGGCCAACATCAATCACCCGGAATCGGAGCCAATGATTATCGGGCGAAACTTTCTCGTCAAGATCAACTCCAACATCGGTAACTCAGCAGTCAGTTCCTCTATCGAAGAGGAAGTTGAAAAAATGGTCTGGTCAGCGCGTTGTGGAGCCGACAATGTTATGGATCTCTCCACCGGAAAAAATATCCACACCACCCGCGAATGGATCCTGCGCAACTCTCCGGTTCCCATCGGCACCGTGCCCATCTATCAGGCCTTGGAAAAAGTCGATGGCAAGATCGAAGATCTCACTTGGGAAATTTATCGCGACACACTGATTGAACAATGCGAACAAGGCGTGGACTATTTCAACATTCATGCCGGAGTGTTATTGCGCTATGTGCCAATGACCGCAAAACGCGTGACCGGCATCGTCTCACGCGGCGGCGCGATCATGGCTAAATGGTGCCTCACTTATCATAAAGAAAATTTCCTCTACACCAACTTTGAGGAAATATGCGAGATCCTGAAAGCTTATGACGTTTCCTTTTCATTGGGTGACGGGTTGCGTCCCGGTTCCACCGCTGACGCAAATGACGAAGCTCAATTTGCCGAACTGGAAACTCTCGGTGAATTGACCAAGATTGCCTGGAAACATGAAGTGCAGACCATGATCGAGGGTCCGGGTCATGTTCCCATGCACATGATCAAAGAAAATATGGATCGACAATTGCTGGCCTGTGGCGAAGCCCCGTTCTACACATTAGGGCCGCTGACCACCGACATCGCTCCGGGTTACGACCACATCACCAGTGGCATCGGCGCGGCCATGATAGGCTGGTACGGCACCGCCATGCTCTGCTATGTCACCCCGAAAGAACATCTCGGGTTGCCCAATCGTGACGATGTAAAAGAAGGCGTCATCACTTATAAAATCGCAGCACATGCGGCGGATCTTGCAAAGGGACACCCCGGCGCGAGAGTACGGGATGATGCACTCAGCAAAGCCCGGTTCGAGTTCCGTTGGGAAGATCAGTTCAACCTGTCGCTCGACCCGGAAAAAGCTCTGGAGTTTCACGATGAAACCCTGCCGAAAGATTCAGCGAAGGTGGCTCATTTCTGTTCCATGTGCGGCCCGCATTTCTGCTCCATGAAAATCACCCAGGACGTGCGCGACTATGCCGAACAAAAAGGTATGGAAGAAAAACAGGCACTGGAAGAAGGCATGAAAGAAATGTCCGACACCTTCAAAGAAAAAGGCAGCGAGATCTATACCAAAGCTGAATAGCAGCGTGACGCTGCCCCCAAATACCCCCCTGACAAGGGGGGCTAGGTGGGTTGCTTAGTCTGTCATTGCGAGCAAGGAACAGGAGCACGTAGCAATCCAGCAATCTCACTAAACCTCTATCCATACTGCTTTGGGGTTGCCTGACTCCGAAGGCTGAAACCAGCTTTCTCATTCTATATACCTGTCCCTGAAAGACCCTGTCTTTCAGCGACGACTATGCGTTAATGCCTTTGCGAAACCAGTGGCTTCCGGTCGCCCATGAAGTAAAGCGAAACATCCAGGGTATCCATGACCAGTGAAAGGATGTTAAACCCCAGCACCAAAGCCACCCATATTCCGAAGGGCGTATCTAGAGCTATTTCGGGAATGCGGAGCCCCAGCCAGATCACCAGCGGAACCCAGAAAATATGCCCCAGCCCAAGGAGGCGGACAAATCCATAGCCACTGAAAAGCAACATCATGAACATGCCCCCGGCCAGGGTTGAAATCAGAACCGCCTTTGCCTCCAGCGTGTGGATGAAAAACAACGGCCCCATCATATTCAGCGCCATTAACAGGACCACCCATAAAGGCCACGGAGCTTTCATGGAAAAAACAGATTTCATAAACCTTACGACCAACCGCATTTTTCTCTCCATCCAGGTAAAAAAATTCTTCCCAGTCATGAAGTCGAACTAAAACTCCTGTCCTTACAATTTATTTGAATAAAAATGGGATTTAAGAAACTGTGGTGGGTGGGTACAAAACAACTTTAAAAATAAAAAAGCCGCGACCGAAAAATGTGGAATTCGGAGGCGGCTAGATTAGAAAAAATAGACTAATTTATCGGCTTTAATTCACAGGTGTCGTTCAGGGAAATAACTCTGACCGGCCCAGGCATGTGAGACCATTGCTCCCGGTTTAACTGGTTGATTTCCTCTTCCAGAGCAGTGATTCCATTTTTGTCTATCTGGTCGTTATAAAAAAGTTTTCCCACTGCCCAGCAATCGGCGTTTCCAACCTGATCATAATAATCATAGATGCCTTCTGCTCCCTTGACCAGATGCCCCAGCACCAGACTGGCACATGAAAAATTAACTGCATACGAACGGGCATTTTTAGAAAGGTCCTTGAGTTGTCCGGTGTTTATCCGGATCACAGAATTACCCCCTTTGGTTATGCCGGCTTCAGAAAGTTTTCGAGCTGACGAGTCCGAGACTATTTTTACCCGCGCACTATGGTAGTCACTGCAATACATATTATCGAAGGACTCTTGCGCCCACGCAGGTAAAGAAAAGGGTATTAAAAAAATTGCGGTCCATATCATTATTCGCATAATCTGCCTTTCTTTAAAATTATAGGTCTGGTCCAATGATAGTTTTGGAGCCTTTTTTATTCATTTTAAGGTTCTATGAATATCCGCTGTTTATGCGCAATAAACACGATTTTATTATAAATTTTTCAATTAGAATTTAAAACTCTATTTCTGTACAAATATTTACAGGTAATCCGTGACTTCAAGCTCAAGAGATTATATATTTAGAATACGAGGAGGAGGAAAAAATGGATACCACTTTAGAAATCGACAAAAATGTAGCTACGGGAGACTATATCCTGCTGGCTATTCGAAACTGGGATGACAAGCTGGAAGTCTATTTGACTGTTGACGACCCGGCAACAGCAACTCAAACGTTCAGCGAATACCATAACGCAGAAAACGCCTTTTTTTCAACGAATTACGAGGCTTGCCCGCAGTCCGGTGGAAAAGATGTCAAAGTTGAATTGTTGCATATGCGTTTTGGCATCCCACATATGGTCCGAAACCGCATCCTGTTTCCTTAGGTCGGTTGCTTGTTCTCCAGTTCCTGAATCAGGGACTGGATCGATTCCGCTCTCTGTTGGCCTGGGGCCAGTCGGAGAGATTCCTTCAGATGCCCCAGGGCTTTTTCCGTATTTCTTTGGATCTGATGATAAATCATCCCCAGGTTTAAATGGACAGCTGGCATAGCTGGGTTGATGCTTAGAGCCTTTTCAAAATTTTCAATCGCTGCTGGAATGTTTTTAGTCTGCATTTGAATATTGGCAATGTTCAAATATGGAAGAGCGAATGAAGGGTCCAACTGAGCTGACTTTCGGTACTCTGTCAGAGCCAAGTCCAACTGACCTTTCATCATCAATGCATTGCCCGCGCCAAAATGAGCTTTTGAGTGGTTGGGTTGCATGGATAAAAATTTCTCAAAATTCTCAAAGGCTTCATCAAACAAACTGAGCTCCATAGCCAAAAAGGCCAAGTTATAAAAAGCCTGCTCAAAGTAGGGGTTTGATTTTATGGCCCTGCGATAAGACTCTGCCGCCTCCTGACGCCTTCCAGTAAGGTCAAATGCCTTGGCGAGATTATAATGCGCCGGACCGTAATCCGGTTTTTGTTTCAACGCCCTTTTAAAATAATCAATCGCCTCCGGCAGTTTTCTTTGCTTACCATAGATGTTTCC
>JAJDBI010000096.1 GCA_029261435.1 Nitrospinaceae bacterium | reverse complement strand
ATTGGTGTTCGTAGCTGTATTGGCAGAAACCCCAGAGGTATTGCTGGAGATGGCTGCATCTTGAGTGGTGTTCGTAGCTGTATTGGCAGAAACCCCAGAGGTATTGCTGGCGATGGCTGCGTCCTGAGTGGTGTTCGTAGCTGTATTGGCAGAAACCCCAGAGGTATTGCTGGAGATGGCTGCGTCTTGAGCAGTGTTCGTTGCTGTGTTGGCAGAAACACCAGAGGTATTGTTGGATATAGCAGAGTCCTGAGCAGTGTTCGTAACTGTGTTGGCAGAAATACCAGAGGTATTGCTGGAGATGGCTGTATCCTGAGTCGTATTGGTTATAGTGTTGGAATTGATCTCCGATTGCTGAGTAATATTTTCTGTTTCCAGGCTCTCGACCTGAGACTCCAAGGTCTCGAATTCCTGTACGAGTTGCTTAACTCCCTTTATAGCTTTCCTGGATTTTTTTAAGGCCTTTTTAGCTTTTTGCTGCGCAAAAGCGATACTTCCAAAGTTAGGGTTTTCAACAACCACTGTGTTTCCCAAATGAACTAATAGGAATAAAAATGTCAGACTGAAAACCGTTAGACACTTTATAAGCCTCACTTTGCTGCTTTTCAAAAAAAACAATAAACTCGGAACTTTTTCATGAGCTTTTAAGAAAACGGAATTATCATGAGTCATTATATCCCCCTTGGTGATATTAATAATCGATAAGCGATATTAATGCCAAAATATATCCTGAATCTGAAAAATTTATTTGGGTGGAATTTATTGGTTTTTTCGAAGCAAGTCAAATAATTTTTACAAAAACATTGATATACCGAAGGTTGAGTGGGGTGTTTGTTTTTGGGGAAAGGGCTATACGAGAAACGATATGATGAAATAGGCGATATAGGACTTTCATCAACTTAATTATTTCTATAAAGCCCAGGCCTTTATTTCATGAAATTAATTCATGTTCAAAAGCAATTTTGTGATGTTCGATAATAAGAAAAGTTTTCTTGCAATTTTATAAGCGGGCATAATTGTAACGGGGATCTAGCTTTTTTTATGCTCCAGGTTTTTCAGGTTGGTCAGGCGTTTTTTGAATTCGCTGGTGATAAACTCAGAGTCTTCAGAGTTTGAGATGACGTGAGGGGTGATAAATATCATCAGTTCTGTCTTTTTAAGGCTTGTTTCTTCGGAACCAAACAATTTTCCTATATAAGGAAGGTCTTTAAAAAATGGTACACCTATGGTTGTATCTGTGGTGTCGGTGCGCATTAATCCACCCATGACCAGAACCTGATTGTCTTTCAGAACTACTTCAGTATTAACCTGCCGGGTGTTGAAGGAAGGTTGACCATTTGAAGCCTCTGCACCCAGGCTGGAAATTTCCTGACTGATTTGCAGGTTGATCAGGTTTTTTGAATTGATTTTTGGCGTAATGTCCAGCTTGATTCCGACACTCTTGAACTCCACCGTGCTGGTGACAACAGCAGCACCTCCTGAAGGAACTGAAGCTTCTTGAACTATGGGGATTTCATCAGTGATGGAAATATTCGCGGACTTGTTATCTGAGGTAACTAGAATGGGGTTAGCCAGAACATTGGTCTTGGAGTCTGAGGCAAAAAGCTGTAACTGGGCAATGATTTTGTCTGGCTGACCGATGAAATAACTACCGCCTCTTAAAAACGTGGCGGTGGCAGCCCCTAAAGAATCTCCAAGAGAGGTTGCTCCCTCTGTCGAGGAGCTGATGCCGCCTGCGACGGTTTTGGCGTCTGCACCCCCAGGGTTTTGTATGGCCAGTTCAAATCCTGATGCGGTGGAATCATCGATGGTGAGATCCACGATCAAGACTTCAATCAGTACTTGTTGTGGCGACAGGTCGAGTTTCTGGATCAACGCCACTATGGCCGGATAATTGCGCGGACTGGTTCGAATGATCAGGGAATTGGTGTCTGCATCCGGCAAAATGTTTATTTCGCCTTCAAAATCAGCATTGATACCACTTGTTGTTTCAACGGTGGGGTTCTTTTTCGTAGTCACATTAGTGCTGGTTTCAGACGCGTTTGTTTTTGTTGTAGCGGCTGAATTGCTACCTGCTGAAGCTTTTGTTTTCGTCTCTTTACTCCCAGAGGAAGCGAAGATTCCATTTAAAAGTCCAGCCAAAGCTGTACTATCTCCATTTTGTACATAATAAACAAAGGTGCTGACATCTCCTTCAGAAATTGGTTGATCCAGGCGATTGACCCAGAACTCAATGGTAGGCAGAATTTTGTCAAAGGCATTAACAACCAGGACCGAGTTTAACCTTGTCAGTGATAGGAACGAAAGCGAGTCGCCCAAGGCTTCTTTATATCCCATAGAGCTGAAAATTTCCTCGAGTTCCTCGACCATGACTTCAGAATCCGCATTGCGCAGTTTATAAAGCTGAATATCTGAAGATGCGAGTTTGTCAATATCCAGAGCTTGTACGACCTTGACGATACGTTTGACGTTGTAGGCCATCTCGATCATCATCAGGTTGCTGGTTTCGGGCACTTCAATAAAACTGGCGTTGGTCGTGAGGAGCGGGGTGATGATTTTCGTCATTGACTCAACTGAGATATGTCGCAATGGAATGATCTGAATGATCATACGTCCCTTATCTGGAATACTCGGGT
>JAJDBI010000095.1 GCA_029261435.1 Nitrospinaceae bacterium | reverse complement strand
GACATTCAGAGTGCTCCCTGGCCATATCGCCAAAATCCGCCCCACCCTCAATTTGCTTTTTCAAGTCTTCACAGGCCTCTTTGGATTTAACCAATATGTGCCGAGCTGTTGCTTGAGTCATAAGAACATCCTTTCTATTTTTGATTATAAATTCTGTAATAATAGCCCAAAAGAATCAGAGCCATAAATGCTAAAGCCGTAAAATGTGGCATATACTTCAATGAATACCATTCGGGAGAAAAACGCACCGTGCCATTAATTTCGCCAGAATAATGCTTCAACATTTCGCCGTATTCTACCATCAAGCGAACGGGAAAACGATCCTGCTCCTGATTTTTCCGACGAAAAACACGTATTTCAAAGTTCTTCGCTTCACCTCCGCGCATGGTAAATCCCATTATGCCCGAAAAATCCTGCGCTTCTATGCCGGGAGGCAGTAAAAGCATCATCCTTATATTTTTAAGCGATTCCGAACGATTCTGAAGAAACACCTTCAATATGGAGGAATCCAAATCCGTCACAGACTCCAATCTGCCCTCGACCCTGGACTCCACAGGATCCTTGAAATAAAACGAATCTGTAACCAGAACTGATTGTTTGGTCCCACTGGTTGGGTGCGTCCAATATTCGACCATAGCGGTCAGAGGATATCGGCCCACGCGTATGACTGGTGGGTGCTGGTCATTTTCCAGGGTGATGCTCTGCCCCGGATCCAGACGCATGATTTTCGACATCATGGACATCGAGTGGTGGAAATGGAACATTGGGCGGACATGAAAAACCGGACGGTCACCAGAATTCTTCAAGGTCAATGCCAGCTCCACATTTCCTACATCATCAACCTTGTTCTGGATAGAAAGCTTCAATGGCTGTGCCTGAGCAGTGCATACCATTCCAGTCAAAACAAGTATTACCCCAAATTTCAGATACCCTGACATAAAGGTTATTTTAACACTGCAGATACCCAATATAAACTCAGACTTGGTCTGCAAAACTTGTTATCATTAAGGAGACCTCAAATAAACACAGGAGAACCATTATGGATTTTCTAATGACCCCACTAGTATTGATCGCCCTGCTGGCCTTCAGCATGTTCAAGGTTTTGCGTGAATACGAAAGAGGAGTTATTTTCCTGTTCGGAAGATTCTGGAAAGTCAAAGGCCCGGGAATCATCGTTGTCGTACCCGGAGTCCAGAAAATGGTCAAGGTCAGTCTGCGCACTGTGGTGATGGATGTTCCGCCACAAGACATCATCACCAAGGATAACGTAACGGTGAAGGTCAATGCTGTTCTTTACTTTCGTGTCGTCGATTCCAAAAAAGCCATTATTGAAGTAGAGGACTATCTGTATGCGACTTCCCAGCTCTCGCAAACGACTTTGCGAAGTGTTTTGGGACAAAGCACACTCGACGACCTGCTCTCCAACCGTGAAGAGATCAACGCTCACCTGCAAAAAGTGATTGATGAACAAACCGAGCCATGGGGAGTCAAGGTCGCCAATGTAGAAGTAAAAAATGTCGACCTGCCACAGGAGATGCAACGAGCCCTGGCAAAACAAGCAGAAGCCGAGCGCGAAAGACGGGCTAAAGTCATCAATGCTCAGGGTGAGTTTGAAGCAGCGCAAAAAACCTGTGATGCTGCAGACCTTATCGGTGCCCACCCGCCAGCATTACAACTGCGTTTTTTTCAAACTCTGCTCGACCTTTCAAGTGGTGACGGCACGCATACGTATATTCCTATCCCCTTTGACCTGTTCGATTCTCTACGCAACAAGGGCAAAGATACCTGATGGATGAAGTTTATTCAGTGGGATTCACAGGGTGGCTGTAATAAAATAGTTGAGTGTTGAATTATTCCCAGTGATCTAATGGACTCCAATTCTAAAACCCATCACTTTCTCAAACGTGTTCAGTCTAAATGGAACCGGGTTCTTTTCACTCAGGTCACCTATTCTGTATTAACCCTTATAGCTGGGTCTGCTCTGGCAACCGGGTTGTTTTCTTATTTTCAATCCCCTTTATTGAATTACGGCTGGTTTGGCTTGATCCTGTTTTTACTTGGTTGGGGGATTTACTCCACTTATAGTTTTTCCCGGATAAATCGAGACCAGGCTGCGCTTCTAACTGAAGCCAAATTTCCTGAATTAAATAACTCCCTGATCAATGCCGCGCAACTGGAACGTCATTTAACAGATCAAAAAGAGACTCCCTTTTCCCTCTCCCTCATTCGCGAACAAATCCAGCGCACTCAATCTGAAATCCAGAATCTCAACCCGGACTCGGTGGTTAGCGGTCAACGAGCTGTTCCTGCGCGTAACCTATTTCTAGTAACGCTCCTTGCATTAATCACAGCTAATGTATTATTGACTGGTTTTGGGAAACAGGTTTCTCCAGACTCACAGGAGTCAGCCCAGGCTCCGACTATTCTAAGCGAAAATCAGAAAGGCTCCGAGATAACTGACAAACAGGCTGACTATCACATAGACAACCTGTCTCTAATATTGGAGTTCCCCTCCTACACAGGGCTGAAAAAGCAAATTCTTACTCAAGGTTCCCTCAAGGCTTTACCCGGAACCGAAGTTCAAGTCACTGGCAACAGCAACCTGCCTATCAACAGAGCAGAACTGGTGGTGAACAACCGTGACAATTTTGCAATGGATGTCAGTGGCTTGAAAGTACTGAGAGGTTCTTTCATCCTTCGCGAAAAAGGCCATTACCAGTTCAGGGTAAAACCCCCTGAAAGTGACAAAGTTCTTCTGAAAGAAAAATATTCCATTGCATTGGAGCAGGACAAATCACCACAGGTGATTTTGTTTCCGGCCAATCCGAAGCCGGTTTACTATGAAACCGACAGTGTGCAAATGTTTTATGAAGCCCACGACGATTTTGGAATCCGTCAAATCAGCCTGATCGCCCAGATTAACGACACCACCTTGACGAAAAGCATTAAACGCTTCAAGCAGCCGGAAAAAGATTCGACTGGAAATTTCTCCTGGAGTCTGTCTCTGGAGAGTCTGCAACCGGGAGACAAGGTTCAGTATTTTTTAGAAGTCAAAGATAACGATAACGTCACAGGACCCAACACCGGTCAATCAGAAATTTACAGTTTCATAATTTTTGACAGCAGAAAAGAGCAGGAAAACCTGGTACGACTGCAAGAAGAATTGTCAGAAAAGATGATTGCCCTGCTGGCAAATGGACTTGTTGAAGGAGAGATACTTAAAGCCACCACTATCAATGCTCTCTACGGAAAGAAACTTCTTGCCTCACACGCAGATGCATTGATAGATATTATTGGACTTGCTCAACGCATTCAAAATCAGGCCAAGGACTTTGATTCTTTCCCTCAGCCCTACCTCACCCTTTTAAACAGCATCATTAACGGATTGACCGCTATCCGTGAAGATCAAATTGATACCATCAATAAAATTCAGGGAACAATTTTAAAACCCACGCCAGCGAGTTTCACAATGGGCTCTGTTGAAACGCTTAATGGCAGAATGGTCGCTCACCTGGAGCAGGACATCCTTTACCTGATCAAAATGACCAATCGCCAGAAAATGGATCAAGTCTTGGATCTTGAAAACCAGCTATCTCAATTGACCCAGGCTCTGCAGGAAGAGTTTGAAAATATCCGCGATAAAAAATCGCCTCTGACTCCCAACCAACTCAAGTCCAAGCTGAACGAGATTCAACAAACTCTACAGAAAATGATGGACAAACTTTCCCGGCAGAACCAGTCTTCGCCCGATGAGTTTTTAAATTCCAAGGCTCACAAAAGTATGAACATGGATGAGACCATGGCTTCACTGGAAAAAATTAAAGACCTTGCCAGCCAAGGCAAAATGGATGAGGCTCTGGAACAACTCAAAAAGGTTGCTGAAGACCTGAGAGAGTTAGCCAACCAACTGGATCAAGCGAAGTCATCCATGGATTCACTGGTAGACAATCAAGTCATGGAACAAATCAATAAATCCATGGCGAAACTTGATTCCCTGGAGAAAAAACAAAAGGAAGTTCTTGAGAACACCTCGGAAATCAATCAGAAGCTACGTGCAAATCAGGCCAAACAATTTGATTCATTAATAAAAAGTTTCTTTGATGAATTAAAAAAAGATGTGACCTCCATCCAGAATATTCTGGAAGAAGACTCAAAATATCTGGATGAACACAAGGCCATGATCAAAATGCACGAATTAATGCAGGAAGAAGCAAAAATCAGGCAGAAGATAAAATCCTTAAGTCAAAAAACCATCGACTCAAGCCTCGATGAAGACCTTGATGACAACTTCAAGGAACTGAATGATGCTCGCAAGCAATTATCAGAGCCTGTCATTGAATTGGATAACCTTCGAACCCAGGGGTTTCGGGAGTTCAAGAAAAACCTTCCCCAAATCAGGAAACGTTACGAAACCTTGAAGGAGTTGACAGAGCTTAACGATTTGAACGAGTTTAATGTGCTCTTCAAAAATACTTATCCTGAAATATTCCGCTGGCAGGGAAGTATACGGACCACCCGGAATCAAAGAGAGGACATTAGCGATCGACTGAGTCAGGACCTGAGAGAAGTCACCCGACTGAATGCGGAGATATCAAAAAAACTAGGCTCCCTGAAACGTTCTATCGAAAAGGACAGCCAGTCACTTCTTACAGACAAGGAAAAAGCCAAACTGGATAAGCTAGCCAAACAGGAACAGGGAATGAGTCAGCAAGCCAAAGAGATGGAGAGTTTATTTAATAAAATGAACAAGGAAAACCCCCTGCTTCCACCTGCTCTTTCCCGGAATATGGGGGAGGCTCAAAGAAACCTTAAAAATGCCCAGGAGCGGTTACAAGGCCAACAGGTTCAAAGAGGCATCGACTCAGAAAACAGGGCATTAAAATCTATTCAGAAAACTCAGAAACTATTGAATGAAATCAAAAACTCCGGCACCCAAATGTCTGACAAAGGCAAGCGGGATACCCCCCTCCGATTAGGGACAGGAAGCAGGAGAGATTCAAGACGTGGGGGCTCCGTTCGCATGCAGAAAGAAAAAGTACTTCTTCCATCTGAAGATCAGTACAAGGTTCCCAGTGCTTTCCGTGAAGATATATTAGATGCCATGAAAAAACAAACGCCCAAAAGCTATGAACGTCTGGTTAACGAGTATTACAAGGAACTTGTGCAGTGAAAAATATTCTCAAAGCCTTGCTGGCAATCATCCTGGTTTTTGCAGGACCAGGAAAAAGTGTTGCTTCAATCCCAGTTTCTGATGAAGTGTTCCGAGGCTATCAACTCGTCCAGGACTGGGATATCGCTTCCGCAGAGAAACTGTCAGAACAGCTTTTAAAAGAATATCCTGAATCTGGCGATGCTCATTTCCTCCAGGCTCGCATTGAGTTTATGAAAGGAAATTACGAGCGCTCCTGGAAAATTCTTCGTCATATAGGAGACAATTTTAAAGAGGTCAAAGAATTCAAAAACCATGTCGATGCCACCCGCAGAGCTTCCAAAAATTTCATCTCAAAGGAGAGCGAGCATTTTATCTTTCGGTTTGAGGAAGGGCCTGATGAAATTCTGATCCATTATGCAGAGGAAGTTTTGGAGAAGTCTTATCAAGTCCTCGGGAAAATCCTGGATTACTACCCCAAAGAAAAAGTTTTGGTGGAGATTTATCCTGACCGAAAACCGTTCGCACAAATATCTCCATTAACGCTCAAAGACATTCTCACCTCAGGGACAGTAGCACTATGCAAGTATCATCGCATCATGATGATATCTCCCGGATCACTGGTTCGCGGATTCAACTGGATGGATACCCTGAGCCATGAATACGTTCATTACCTTTTAACCAAAAAGAGCCACAACCACCTGCCCCTCTGGATGCATGAAGGCATTGCAAAATACCTGGAAACTCAGTGGCGTGGTGAAGAGCAATACCTTTCTCCTGTCATGGAGACAGTGCTTTCCAACGCTTTGAAAAATGATTACCGGGTACCGCTGGAAGCGATGATGCCGTCTCTCGCAAAACTGAAAACGGCAGAAGACGTGCAACTGGCTTATGCAGAAGTGTCTTCCATGATGGAATATCTCACGACCCTTAAAGGATTCGATATTTTTGCAAAGATACTAACGGAACTTGCTTCCAAGGCTGAGTTCGAAGATGTGTTCTTGAAATATGTTGGGCAGGATTTAACAGGGTTTCAAAACAGCTGGGATAGCTGGGCAAAAAAGCTGGAACTTAAAAATATCCCTGGAATTAAAACCCTGACCACGGAGTTTAAAAACAGGAAAGGACTGGAACCGGAAAACAAGGGGTACAAAGCACTAGGATCCCGGAAAGCACGAGACCTGACCTATCTGGGAGACATTCTCAAATCCAGAGACCATTATAAAGCCGCCATCATTGAATACCAAAAAGCACTCGACGAATCTTCTTCCCATTCTCCGGTATTATTCAACAAGCTTGCAGGGACCTACCTGCAAACACAAAGATATAGTGAAGCGGAAGATCTATTAAAGGAAAGCCTTGAGTTTTTCCCGAATTTTCACACCAGCCTTGCTAATATGGGAGAGGTCTACTTTTCCAATCGGGAATATGAAGCAGCCCGGGTTTATTTCGAAAAAGCAGTACGTATTAATCCCTTCAATCCATTCGTGCATATGCGACTGATCCATGTCTACGACAAATTAGGATTAACCGGGGAAAAAGAATTGCAAGCGCGGCAGTTCAGTTTTATTGATTGATCAGGGAGATTATCATGAAAGATTTGGAGCTGGCGCAGGAACTTTTAAAGGCAAAGAACGAAGTCGTCCAGGAAATCCGCAAAGTCATTGTGGGCCAGGACGAAGTGATTGAAGACCTATTGGTCGCTTTATTCTGTAAAGGCCATTGTCTGTTTGTCGGTGTGCCCGGCCTGGCAAAAACCCTTTTAGTAAGCACCCTGTCGCAGGTACTCAACCTGGGTTTCAGCCGCATTCAGTTTACTCCCGACCTGATGCCCTCCGATATTACCGGCACTGACATCCTGCACGACGATCCGGTGACCGGAAAGAGAGTGTTCCAATTTATCAAGGGGCCCGTCTTTTCTAACATCATATTGGCAGATGAAATTAATCGCACCCCACCCAAAACTCAGGCGGCACTGCTTCAAGCCATGCAGGAAAAAAAGGTAACCGTTGGTGGCAACACCTACG
>JAJDBI010000094.1 GCA_029261435.1 Nitrospinaceae bacterium | reverse complement strand
GCATCAGCTTTTGAAATTCTCGAAGGATGACTTTCAATAATATGATAAGGCGGATGACTTTTAACGATCCACTGGTGGAACCCGAGCACCCACCGACCATCATGATTCCCAAGATCAGAACCTGAAGGAAATTGGGCCAGAGGTTGAAATCATCGGTCACGAATCCGGTGGTCGAGTTGATGGAAACGATTGTGAAGGCTGATTTTTGAAAGGCGGCTCCCGCATCCGGTTCGGCGCCGGTTTCAATCAACCCCCATGTCGCCAGCAGGATGCAAACGACGATCATGGAGCAATAGCCGCGAAACTCCGGGTTTTTGACAACGGAATTAAAATTCCCGGTCACCAGCTGGTAATGCAAGGCAAAGTTGATTCCTCCCAGAAACATAAAGAGGATGATGACCGATTGGACGTAGCTGCTTTTGAAGTAGCCAATACTTTCACTATGCGGAGAGAACCCGCCGGTGGCGACGGTGGAGAAGGTATGACAGATGGCGTCGAACACGTCCACCCCGCCCGCCATGAGAAAAACAATTTCCAGCAGGGTGAGCACGATATAAGTTTTCCAAAGCATCTTGGCGGTTTCCGCCAGCCGGGGTTGCATCCGTTCGACCGTAGCGCCCCCAGGAATTTCGGCCTTAAACAATTGGAAACTGCCGATGCCCAGCATGGGAAAGATGGCAAGAGAAAGCATGATGATTCCCATACCGCCGACCCATTGCGTCAAACTTCTCCAAAATAAAATTTCCCTGGGAGCGGCTTCTATATCCGTCAAAATAGAAGCTCCCGTGGTGGTGAACCCGCTCATGGTTTCAAAAAAAGCATCAATAAATTGCGGGCAGACTCCGGTCAATATGTAGGGCAGGGAACCAAAAAGGGAAATAGCCACCCAGGAAAGCGCGACAATGGCAAACCCTTCCCGGTCTCTGAGTTTTTCGATACCGGAGGGAAGAAGTTTCCACAAGGTCAGCCCGGTCAAAAGAGAAACCGCCAGAGTACGGGAAAACGCCTGCAGGGGGTCCAGGTAATCCGGGATTGCGGGTGTTTGGTAATACAGTGAAATTCCAACGGGGATCAACAGCAGGCCGGAAAGAAGAACGAGAAGGATACCGACGACGTTGAATACGGCCTTGATGTTCATCCGAAGGGGAGAAAGTTTCTTTTACTTCCGAACAGTTTCTCGATTTTTACGATGGCGTCCGGCAGGGCGACGACGATGACCGAGTCGCCGGCTTTAATCTCGATGTCATCCGTGGGAACCATCATCTCCCCTTTTCTGAGTAAAGCGCCAATCATGGCGTGTTCCGGGAACTTTACCTTTGCGATTTTCTTGTCAACGATGGAGGATTTTGCATCGACCCCGATTTCCATGACCTCGGCGTCCTCAATCAGTTTGAAGACCGACATGACGATGCCTTTACGCAGGTGTTTGAGAATGGCGCTTACCGTGATCAGGCGAGGATTGATGGTGATATCCATGCCGATGGAATCCAGGATGGGCAGATACTCAGGATCGTTGGTGATGACCAGGGCGCGTTTCGCCCCATGTTTTTTGGCCAGCAGGGCGGAAAGTATATTGGGTTCATCGTCGTCGGAAAGCGATAGAAAAAAATCCGCATCCTGCATATTGATATCATTGAACAGGTTTAAATCCGTTCCACTGCCGTGATGGACGACGCACTTGGAAAGCACTTCCGCCGCCTGATTGGCTTTTTCGCGTGACGGTTCAATGATGGACAGATCCCGTATTTTTTCCTCCAGAGTTTTTGCCAGATTTATGGACAACGGGTTCGCGCCATAAATGACCACCTTTGCGACCTCCTCTACGGTTTTATTCAACATGGGAAGCAGAAAAGGTAAAAATTCTTTGTCTACAATTGTGTAAATTTTATCGCCAGGTTGAATCACGTCCTCGGCACCGGGTATGACCAGCTTTCCCTCTCGAACAATGGCGACGATGACGAACGAATCCATCGCCGAGACGCCGCTGAGTTCCTGGATTTTCTTGCCGGCGATCGGCGCTTCTGCGGGGATGTCAAACTCGCGCAACAGAATCTCGCCTTCGGCAAATTCAGCGACATTGACCACACCGGGGGTGCTGATGATTTTGTGGATGGTGTCGATGATGATATCGCCGGGATTGATGGTCTGATCAATGAAAAGCTCTTCGGGCTGGAAGATGCGGTTCTTTTCCGTAAACTCTTCATTGCGGATGCGGGCGAATCGTTTATCGACATTGAATTTGAAGGCGAGGAAACACACCAGAAGGTTGATTTCGTCTTTTTCGGTGACCGCAATCACCATCTCCATGGTTTTTATTCCAGCTTTTACCAGGATGGAGGGGAAACAAGCGTTGCCGACAACGCTCAATACATCCAGCGTGTCTGAAATGCGGCGCATTCTTTCCGCGTCCTGGTCCACGATGGCAATGTCGTGACCTTCCTTGGAAAGTTCCTGAGCCAGATTGAAGCCGACAATACCTGCTCCAACAATGAGGATTCTCATAATTGTTATTTTTGCCCGTTGGTGGGTATCAGAAGATAGGGTCCTGACCTGTCATTCTGGAGTTCCGTTTATTTCGGGTTGTTCAGGAATTTCAGGAAATCGGACTCTTTTGACAGGAGCAGGGTGGTGTCGGTTTTTAGAGATTGTTTATAGGCTTCCATTGAGCGCATGAACGCATAAAATTTCGGATCTTTTTGAAACGCTTCCGCATAAATTTTTGTCGATAAGCCGTCCCCTTCACCACGCGTTTCCTGCTCTTTTTTGT
>JAJDBI010000093.1 GCA_029261435.1 Nitrospinaceae bacterium | reverse complement strand
ACCCCATTATCCAGGACCTGACTTTCTCGGTACCTCGTGGAGCCGTAATCGGATTGATCGGGCCCAATGGTGCAGGAAAAACCACCCTGTTCCGCATGATCGCCGGAGAAGAACAACCCGATTCAGGGACCCTGAAGCTTGGGTCCACGGTAAAACTTTCCTACGTTGATCAGCACCGTCACGACTTGAGTCCTGACAAAACTGTGTTCGAAGAAATCACCGGAGGCACCGAGCATATCGAAGTCGCGGGGAAGACAATTATTTCCAGAGCCTATGTTGGGCGGTTCAATTTTAAAGGACCCGATCAACAGCAAAAAGTGGGCGAACTTTCCGGCGGCGAACGCAACCGGGTTCACCTGGCAAAACTTCTCCGAAGGGGCGGCAATGTCCTGCTTCTCGATGAGCCCACCAACGATCTCGATGTAACCACTCTGCGTAATCTCGAAAATGCCATTCTGGATTTCAGCGGTTGCGTTCTGGTCATCAGCCATGACCGGTTTTTTCTCGACCGCATCTGCACCCACCTTCTGGTTTTTGAAGGCAACAGCAAAGTACGCTGGTTCGAAGGAAACTTCGAAGAGTATCAGGAAAAACGCAAACAGGAACTGGGCGGCCGCGAAGAAAACAGAAGGTCAAAATATAAAAAGCTAACCATTCACTAATCCCACTCGGCGTGGGGCCGACTAGCAATTGCGTTAATAGGCTGGCAACTGTTTAGCTCGGCTTAACGAGGTTTTACTCCCTCTTTTTCAAAGAGGGGTGGGGTTATTTACCTTTATTCTTTCAAAATAAAAAAGGGGCAGAGCCCAAAAGGCTCTACCCCTTTTCTTTAATACAACATTAACTAACTACCGCCACTCCAACCCAACGCCGTGCAGGTTGAGGAATTTGTTGTTCAGCGTTTCCACTTTCCATTCCATATCCGTTCCAGTCGGTTGACCGGAAATGTCAACCGTGCCGGTCAATAGATTGCCCTTTTCAAACTCACCGGCATCAGACAAAGTAACTTGAGTGAATGTGGTTCCACCATCACGACTCACCGAAGCTTTGAGGTCGGTGTTCAAGGTGATGTCTGCCGCCAGGTCTTCTGCCATGAGAAGGATATTGGCACCATTTGGTTCCGTCTTGGCAGTATGGAAATTTGAAACCAGAGTCAAATTATCTGCGGTGCCGGATGTCGACAAATCCGTTCCATCTGTCAATGCACCGTTTTCGGTGAAATTCCCGCCGGAACCCAGATTGTTCTGCCACGTCGCAGTGGTGTTATTGAGATAAATAATTGGCGATGTTCCCGTTGGAGTCGAACCGTCCGAACCCAAATCAACCGGGTTTCCCAAGGCATCAATAAACTTTCTGCGATTTGCCACAACTGACATATCAATGCGAGTGCCTATATCAAACCAAAAATGCCCAATATCTCCGTCGTAACGACCAACGCTACCCGCAAAATTAGCAAGATGACCAATAGCCCATGTAGTGGCAGTAAAATCTATATTTCCGGTTGTTTTGGTTATATCCACCATTGTTTCTGCAACATCATTGATATAAATTTGAGCAACCGAATTTCCGAGATCAATATCAATCATCACATGATAGGTATTTCCTCCAGTTAAAGAATTTGAACCAATTGTATGTAATAAAGCTGTTGGTGTACTCGTATTAGCCACAACAAAAATCTTATTTAAATTAGTAAATCCAACATAGAAATTACTTCCAGAACCTGCGGCATTACTAGCGAGTATATATTGCGTATTACCATTACTGATACTGGCAGGGGTTATAAAGAATGACAAAGCACAGATATCAGTATCGGAAGTTCCGGTCAAATCTGAAGCTTTAGTTAATTTATCAATTGTTCCATCAAAATTTACCATTGGGATCGTTGTGGTACCCGTGCGTGTCGGTTCGTAGTAATCGTTACTGGAATCAAAGTCTTCATTGGTCGAAGCCGTAGCGTCCACTCCACTTGAATCTGTGAAAGCATCCACTGCTCCATCGATCATTTTTGAAACTGTGAGATCCAGATTTTCTGCCGTGCGGTAGGCATTCAACAAAACATTGGAGTTAAAAAGCTGATCTCCTTCGGCAGGGTTGGCCCATAAAAGGTTTCCGCTGGTGTCGGAAGTGAGGAATTGTCCACTCGCCCCCACTGCCAGTCGGGTTTCACTGGTTCCATCATGTACCAACACATCGCCCTTGGTAGTGAGTGTTTCAGGGGCAGCGATGGTGAGTGTTTCGTTGGCTCCGCCATTTCCTTCGGTGAGTGTGATGCCGGCTCCTCCAACAAGCTTGCCGTTCAAGAATCCCGCTGTCGTGTCATCCGCCGAGACCTTGACATTTTCATCTGTATCGGTTGACGAGATGGTGAGTGTGGAATTGGGCCCAGCGGTGGCAGATAAACTGATATTAGCTCCTTCCTGCATAGTCAGTTGATCGGCTGAGACGGAAGCCTCGCCTGCCAGAATTAAACCCAACAACATGAACATTACTAAGAAATTTCGCATATCAAACCTCCTCTAAAAATGTAAAAGTATTTAAACTCCGATAACTCTTACACAGAGGTTTTACCTTGAACAAGCGAAATACAAGTGTCGATGAACACCTTTAAAATAGGCTGCGATTTTTCAATCTAACTGGGGAAAGAAAAAAAAGGAGGGATTTTACAAACCTGGATCTACCCCTTCGGGGCATGAAATTTAATGAGGGGTTATCACAGCGGCTCACGATGACGAATTTGATTCCATGAACAATTTCAAGTCATTCTGAGTCCCGCCAAAGGACATCTGCAACAGTCGAATTAACCTGTTGACCGCCAGAAAAAGTTATTCCACGCTGGCACCGCGCCGTGCGGCGGGAAAGGTCAGGGAGAACATGGTTCCCTGTCCTTCTTGTGAGGAAACGTCAATCTTTCCGCCATGTTTCTCCACCAGTTGATGGACAATGTTCAGTCCCAAGCCCGTTCCCTTACCCTGCTCCTTGGTGGTGAAAAAGGGGTCATATATTTTCGACAAGTATTCTTTTGGTATGCCCGGTCCGGTGTCCTTTATTGTCGCAAAAACAACTCCATTCTGCCCTGCTGTTGATATTCTCAGTTCTCCCTTGCCTTCCATCGCCTGCACTGCATTGGTCAGCAAATTGGTAAATATTTGTTGGATTTCTTCAGGTTTGGCTTTGATGGGAGGTAGCGCAGAAAAACTTTTATCCACTTTGATATCATTATTATAGGAAGCAAGAATGGCGATCTCGATGGCGGCATCGATACGTTCATTCAGGTCCACATCTTTTTCTTCCCCTAATCTAGCCGAGCGTGTGTAACCCGACATGTTTAGAATAATCGATGCCATATGCCTGGAACGGTCAAAAACTTTACTGGCATATTTATGAATTTTGGCCTGATCTTTTTCGCCAATGATCGCCTCGGTAAAACCCATGATGGAAACCAGCGGATTGTTCAACTCGTGGGCGATTCCAGAAGCGAGCGTACCGAGACCGGAAAGCTTTTCCGCCATTGCCAATTGGTCATGCAACTCCACATCTTCCGTGACATCCCTCAAGAGCAGCCCCAATCGTTCGCCACTGCCATCGTGAATGACAATATCAAAAATCTGGTACGCGAAAACCCTGCCGCCCAGCTTAATGGTTTGTTTCATACTTTGCAGAGAAGGAGATTCTTCTCTGGGGACAAGAGGATCACGGGCGGTATAACGCTGAACAGTCTCGCCCGCCAGACCACGGGAAACAACAGGGACAACCTCACTGTAATAATTGATGAGCGCATCCTGCACATCCTTCCAGGCAAAGGAAGACCCAAGCTCCAGATCCTTTAAATGATTCCCCAACAGTTGCTCGTCAGTTCTCCCGGCAATACTTTCAAAGGCTTCATTCACATATTCAATTTTCATCTTTGGGTCAAATATAACCACGGCATCGGGCACACTTGTGAGAATACTGTCGGTGTATTCTTTGAGATAACGTACTTCTTCAGTTTTTTCACGCACTTTGCTTTCCAATCCTGAAAAAGATTTTTGCAGTAAATCGTTCATCTGGTTCACTTCATTGGCGAGGGCTTCAAGTTCGTCTCCGGTTTTGATTTCCAACGGCTCAACTTTTTCACCTTTCCCAATACGCTCAGCAGCTTTCTGAAGCCGCCGAATCGGCTGAACAATTTTTTTAGCAGCTAAAGAGCCCATGCCGCCAATCAGCAGTATGGACAGCACCCCGGCCATGGAGACCCATAAAAAGAGTTTGTTCATGGGCGCAAATAACTCATCCGAAGACTGCCAGGCAAAGGTGTACCAGTTTTTTCCCTCCGACTTCTTGATCCATTCACGAGTTCGCTCCAAGGGTGAAAACCCGATAATGGAAAGTTCTTCGCCACCATGACCGTCTCCCATGGTTTTTACCCAATCAGGTTTCTCGCCCGTAACACTCTTCACCAGTACCGGGTCCTCCAACATAAATCCTGTCGGCAATATCGGGCAGTCGACCACCATGCCGCTTGAATCAATCATCATGACA
>JAJDBI010000092.1 GCA_029261435.1 Nitrospinaceae bacterium | reverse complement strand
GCTGCGGGCGAATTGAAGCGCCGAAGCGATCTGTCGAACTTCAGATTGTAGTGTGATGCGATCCAATGTGGATGCCACAAAGGGGAGTGTGAGTCCAGCGATCAGGCTCATTAACAGTAAAACAAGAACCAGCTCGAGAAGCGTGAAGCCATTAGGCTCCCCTTTAATGCTGCTATTCAAAGTTCTTCCAACTGACAATGTCCATATCGTTTTCTTCACCTCCTTCAGTTTTGTCTGCACCATAAGAAATCAGGTCATAACCTCGCCCTTCCTTGCCGGGTGATTGATATTCATAGTCGCTTCCCCAGGGATCTTTCGGAAGACTTTTTTTCAAGTATGGGGCTATGGCCTCAAGGCCTTCATCTGTCGTGGGGTATTTGTGTTTTTCCAGACGATAAAGATCCAGAGCCTGGCCGAGAAGTTCGATCTGGGCTTGAGCATCTTGCTGCCGGGCTTTATCGACACGACCAAAGATCTTGGGCGCGACAGTTGCTGCTAACAGGCCGATTATAACCATCACCACCATGAGCTCAATAAGGGTGAAACCTTGTGCATTAAGACGGCGGTATTTGATTGATTGTGTTTGGCCCTTCATATGATTTCCTTACTTTGTTAGGGGTGATTAAAAAACAATGTCGTTAGCACCAATAATTGCGAGCAACATCGAAATCACGATGAAGCCAATGACTAATGCAATAAATAAAATCATAACAGGTTCGATCATGGAGATAAGTTGCTTGATCGCCTGCTCAACTTCTTTGTCGTAAGTATGGGAAACTCGGGTAAGCATGTTGTCCAGCGAACCCGAGGCTTCGCCTACGGTGATCATTTGTACCGCCATGGGAGGAAAAATTCCTGCCTCCTGAAGTGGGCCTGACAATCCTTTACCTCTCTTTAACGCCTGTCTGAGGTTGCCAATGGCATCTGAAATAACTCGATTGATAAGAATTGTCTGAACGATTCCCATTGCCTGCAAGACTGGCACACCGCTTTTTAGCAGGGTTGCCATGGTCAGGCTAAAACGCGAAACTTCGATTTTTCGGATCAAAGGACCAAACAAGGGGAGTTTCAAGATCAAACCGTCCCACCAAAGCCGTCCCTTGTTGGTTTTTGTGTAAAACCTAAAGGCTCCAATTCCAACCAGCATTACTAAAAAAAATGCTGGCCAATAGTTAATGATCAGGGAACTGGCTCCCATCAAAACCTGAGTTGGAAGTGGCAGGGCCGCTCCCATGTCTTCAAACAACTTGGCAAACTGGGGAACAACAAAAGTGATTAGAATGACCACAGCAGATGCGCCGACCATAAACAGGATGGCGGGATAAACCATGGCGGAGCGAATATTGCTTTTGAGTGTCACCGACTTTTCCAAAAAAATTTCCAGACGAGATAATGCTTCGCCGACCATACCTCCTGCTTCTCCGGCACGGACCATATTGATATATAGTTTTGAAAAAACATCAGGGTGTTCTGCCAGAGCATCGGCGAAAGAGGTTCCGGCATGAACTCGTTTTCGAATGTCTGAAAGAATGAAACGAATCTTTTCGGTCTCCGCCAGTTTAACCAGGGTGGAAAGACCATCATCGAGAGTGAGACCCGAGTCTACCAGAGTGGCTAGTTGCTGAGTGATCGTCATCAAGTCTTTGGTGGAAACCGTAGAACCAAAGTTCGGTAAGGAAAGCTTCATTCCTGCAGAAATTTTTGAAGCACTTTTCCCTTCGGCTACTTTGACGGGAAAATAATTGAGCTGGCGGATGTGCTCAATAGCAGCTTGGTAATCGGGAGCATCAATATCTCCTTCAATGAACTTCCCGCTCTTGTCCGTGGCTTTGTATGAATAAACCGTCATGGTTTATATGATTCCTTTTTTGTGAAGAATGATTAGTTTCTATCGCTCAGAGTAACACGCAGAATTTCTTCAACTGTAGTGATTCCTTTTACTACCTTATCCCACCCATCTTCTCGCAGGGTGCGCATTCCTTTTTCTCTGGCCTGATCACAGATCGCTTGTGCAGTGGTTTTTTTCAGGATGAGTTCACGAATCGAGTCGTCGATGACCAACAACTCATAGATGCCACATCGTCCTCTGAATCCTGTCTGACTACAGGCATTACAACCTTTACCACGATAAACTTTTACGTTTTCTTTCTCCAGAATTCCCATTTCGATCTTAAGGGTTGGTGTCAGAGGGGCCTCTTCCTTGCATTCCGGACAGATTACCCGAACGAGCCTTTGAGCCAGCACTCCAAGGAGGGCTGAAGATAGAAGAAAGTTCTCGATGCCCATATCCAGAAGCCGGGTGACGGCACCCGCAGCATCATTCGTATGAACAGTGCTGAAAACCAGATGTCCTGTCAACGCGGCCTGAATGGAAATATCAGCTGTTTCCGGATCGCGGATCTCACCGACCATGATGACATCAGGATCCTGACGCACTATGGAACGCAACCCATCGGCAAAGTTCAGGCCAATTTGTGCTTTAACATGAATCTGGTTGATGCCGCGCATTTGATATTCCACTGGATCTTCAATGGTGATGATTTTTTTGTCGGGCCTGTTGATTTGGCTTAACGCGGCATAGAGGGTGGTGGTTTTACCGCTACCGGTAGGGCCAGTAACTAAAAATTTGCCATAAGGCTTTTTGATCAATTCCTGAATTTGCAGGAGTTCTTTTTCGGGAAACCCCATATGGGTCAGGTCGAGAACCAGATTGCCCCGGTCGAGGATTCTCATGACCACGCTTTCACCATGCAATGTGGGCAGGGTGGATACACGCATGTCGATATCTTTGCCCAGGATTTTAAGTTTAATGCGTCCATCCTGCGGCAATCTCCGCTCCGAAATATCAAGCTTGGACATGATCTTGATGCGAGTGGTGATAGCGGAACTCAAGCGTTTTGGCGGTGGTTCCATTTCGTGCAGGATTCCGTCAATGCGATAACGAAGAAGTAACTCATCTGCGAAAGGTTCCAAGTGAATATCACTGGAGCGGGCTTCAATGGCCTGACTGATGATATGGTTCACCAGTTTAATGACCGGCGCTTCGGATGCCATATCCCGAATATGCTCGGTGCTTTCATCCATAGAGTCCAGCCCATGCATATCGTCTTCCTGGATGTCGCTGACCATGCGGTTCATGGCAGAACCGCCTTCTTCTCCGTAATAAGTTTCGATAGATTCGAGAATGTCCTGTTCACTGCTTAAAACAACACGAATATTTTTTCCCAGCGAGACTTTTAAGTCTTCAATAGTGTAAAGGTCGAATGGGTCATAAACTGCCAGGATCAAGGTATCGTCTTTAATTTGCAGCGGGAAGATGATCTTTTCCCGTAAAAAAGTTTCGGTAATCGTCAAGCCCTGAACGGGTAGAGTGGATTTAGGATATTGTTCTTTCTTAATATAAGGCAGACGAAGTTCAGAGCTCAGGGTTTCCAGCAAAGCTTGGTTGTGGATATAACCATGGTCAGCCAACGTTTTGCCAAGATAGCTGCCGGTGTGCAGATTGTTGGCTTTAACTTCATTCAGAGCTTTTTCGGTGATCTTCTTATGCCTCAGAAGAATGCGTTCTACTGGATCGGTTTTTTTCAACATAGCTGTTTATCGTCCTGAAATATGAACTCGAGCTGGTGGCGGACTGCTTGCCCTCGCTCGGGCTGGCGGTGGACTGCTTGCCCCTGATACTCTGAATACTGGAGCAGGAGCCGGTTTAGTCTTCTTAGCTGCCTGCTTTTGTTTACGTTTAGTGCTGGCCGCTTTGGTTTTTCTGGGATCAAATTTTTTGTTTTTCTGAAAAAAGGCAGTCCCATCCCGGAGAATCACTTTATCTGGCGGGCGAGTGGACAGCTTTAGTCGAACCTTCCGGCCTTTTTTATCGTCCAGAATGACCCAGGTTTTTTCAATTTCTGTTAACTCAAAGTCGCCCACAATTTGCCCCAGAGAATAACCCTTTTTCTTCACATCTTTTTTTACGACTCTTCCACCTTGGCGGGTGGAGTATTTTCCCTGTAAAATAGCAATTTTTGTGCCGCCAAGCATTAAGACCCCCTTTAAAACTAAACTTGGGGGAGGCAGTGCCGGTTTAGGTGGCGCCGGAGGTGCTTTCGGTGCTGCCGGTGGTGGTGGCGGCGGTGGGATATATTGGTTCCGTTCCTTACGAAACAAATTGGCTTGTACCACTCGAGATACCGCCCCTGATTTGTACGCAGGTTTGCTAACTACTAATTTTTGCAGGTTTTTAGGCGATCCCACCAGTGAGGAGCCATCCACCCTGAATGGATAGGGGGGGTGAGTCCAGGTTCTAACCGACAAGGTAAGAAGTAAAGCTATGGTGAGAACAAAAGCAAGGTTGATCGCCGGGAAAAATTTATTCACAGTTACACATTTCCCTCATAAATTCTCTCTCTAACTTAATGAATTTATTGATGTTTGTCAAGCTATTACAAAATTTTGACGCATCGAGAAAGTCCTATTGCTCGTTGCAATAAATTTAAGCCCGGATCTGGCTGGATACAACATGAAATGACATATCTCCATATTTATGGGAAGCTCTATTATTATTTTCGGATTATTGGAGAAAGACCTTTAAACAATTATGTTTGCCCACTCGCAATTCAGGCTATGGAGGTAATACTCATTGGCCCCTCGCCCAGCGGGCGTATATAATGACAGAATTAAAAAATGAAGTTATTCGGGAAAGGAAACTATATTGAGCGCACAGGAATTATTGAACGAGCTATTAAAATGTCTCCCGATCCGGGCTTATGGGCGTGGGGCTGTGTTGACCCTGCTCCGTGAAATGGGATTCCCGGTCAAAAATAAAACACCGTTGGAAGTGATCGATATTTACCGCGATGACAATTCCGGTGAATTGGTTTGCAAACTGAGTCCGGATGGAAAAGGTGAGTTCACCGCTGCACTCACCAACCTGAAACTAGACATCACCCACCCACTATATCGGAAAGTTAAAAACTATCAGGTCGAAGTATCCGAAGCTCTTGGCAAACTCGATGTGGAAGACAACCGCCAGTCCAGCATCGACCAGGAAGATCGAGGTGGCTTCCGCGTTGGAGATTTATACAAGAACAAATAAGTTTGATTAACTTATACGAACCCCTCTTTAATAGAGAGGGATATGGATTTGTTGTCAGCCGAGATAATACATCGCAGGACAGAAACAGCTATAGCTCATTGGCCCAACGCCATGGCGCTGAGTGGGGGGCTATTGGTTTTCGGAGTTGATGAATTTTTTAAGGAAGGGGAACATAGCGCCGCGTTTCTCGATCATTTCTTCGCGTGACTTTTTCACTACTGCTTCGTCTATGAGACGGATGCCGCGTTCGGCGGCGAATTTTTCGATTCCTTTCACCACCATACCCCTTGCAAAAGAGGGGATGCGTTCGAGCCGGCCTTTAGCTTCCGGTGTCCACTGCGTTTGGAACTCTACTTCGAGTCCGAGGGTGTCTTCGACTTTTAAGGTGATGGCTTTGCCACCATATTTTCCTGGTTCGTAATCGCAGGATGGATCGGGGTCCATATAGTTCCCGGATTCGGCAAAAGCTCGGGCCCGGCAACCGGAACACATGGCGGAAAATTCGCAAGTGCCGCATTTACCGTCGAGCTGTTTGCGGTCACGCAACTGAATCATCAGCGGTGCATTTTCCCACAGGTCCTTAAAACTTCTGGATTTTAAATTGCCCACCGACTCTTCGATGAAGGGACAGGGAGTGAGGTTGCCTTCTGGTGAAATGCGGCTGTAATGCGTGGCCGCCGGGCACCCTCCGGAATAGGTGCGGGTATAAACAGATTCGGGATCGTTCTCATAAACAACGCGCTTGTATTGCGGAGCGCATTTGGAGTTGATCATCAACTTGCCTTTGTATTTCATCTGTTGCTCATAAAGCATTTTCAAGGCTTCTTCATAAGCGGCGTTGGAGATGTCGGTGTTGCCCTGTCCGCGTCCTGTGCAGACCAAAAAATATAAATTGAAAGCGATGGCGCCTATTTTTTCGGTGAACTCGACCACTTCCGGGATTTCTTTGTAGTTCATATCGGAGACGGACATCTGTACGAGAAAGTCGACGCCGACTTCGTTCAGAATATCGAAGGCATCCATAGAAAGTTCCCAGGCTTTATCCACGCCGCGAAACTTGTTGTGCTTGTCCGGGTTCATTGAATCGATGCTGATTCCTACACCATGTGCTCCTGCGGCTTTAATTTTCTCAGCATTAACACGGTTGATCATGGTGCCGTTTGTGCCGAGCACGACCATGAATTTTCTGTCGGCGGCGTAACGGATGATCTCGTAGATGTCAGGCCGAAGAAGCGGTTCGCCACCTGTGAGAATGAGAAACGCGTTAGGGTTGACTTCTGCGATCTGATCGATCACCTTGAAGCATTCCTCCGTATTCAGTTCGTCGGTTTTGAGTCCCCCGCGAAAGTCGGCATCGAGATAGCAGTGGTCGCAATTGAGGTTGCACCGCTTGGTGAGGTTCCAGGATATCGAGTAAGCTCGGAAGTCCATTTTTTCCGGGCTGATTTCTAATGTAGGCGTAGTTTCCATGTTAAATTGGGGCTCAGACGGCCTTTTCCTGTTTTAATAAGGTAATTGATGAAAGCTTGCACCTATCATAGAAGGTTTCCCTCAATGAAACAAATATTTTGCGGGTTTATGACCCTGTTGCTGGCTTTCGGGATTTCAGCTTGTTCTGTGCCTGAAAAAGCGGAAGTGGGAGAACAGAGAATCTTCAGGATCACTCATGCTGATTCCGCAGGCAGGATGTTCTCGGAAATCTGGACGACGCTGAAACTGGAGTCTTTAGGAATGCGGGAAATCTCCAGCGAATACTTTGACAGGGCCATGCATATCAGTGACTCGCGATTTTCAGCCATTTCTGTTTCCCGATTATTGACGGAGTTTGCACTGAAACGCGGCGAGGATGCGGTGCTTTTGAACTGCTTTGATGATTATCAAGGGATTTTATCTATTGCTGATGTTTACCGTTATGACTTGTGGCTGGCTACAAAGATAAAACTGGTATCCGAGAGCTCTAAGCCGGATTGGTTGAATCCTTTACTCATTCTGGTTCCTGATGGACAACAACCGCCTTTTCAGGAACGTTTCATGACAGCAAACATTCGCGAGTTGAAATTTGTTCGACTCAATGACTATTACGCACCACTGGAAAAAATTGCAGGGACTTCCCCAAAAGCTCAGGAAGGACTGGAAGTTTTTAAAAACAATTGCCTGTTCTGTCATTCTCTAAAGGGGAGGGGAGGTAATAAAGGCATACGATTGCTGGAGGTGTATGATTTTTCTTATAAATTTGACCAGATGCGAATGTTGGGAGACTTTAAAAACTTTCATCATAAGAACAATCTCGATAAACAGGATGTCGAGCAATTCGTAACTCAGGAAAAACTGGGTCGTGTCATAGATTATCTAAAGAACTTCGACTAGATATGGAACTAAGGGGAATAAGCTTAAGCCCTGGGGACCTGAACTCCTTTGGAGTCGAGGAATTGTTTAAAGGTAGGGTCGTTGAGGATGTGTGGGGAGATCGGCATATTTGCTGGTAGTCCCTCAAGGTTGGGACCGAACATGCTCTTCACTTTATTAGGAAGCGCGATTCCTTTCGATTTGAAGTAAGTCAATACTCCCGGCTCGAAAAGTATATGCGGTGGGAGATCTTCAATATTTATTTGAGAGTTTGCAACGGGTGCAGGTGGGGCGGTTCGGAACCTGGGTTTCCGGGGTTGAGGTGAAGAAACCCGCCTTGTTTGTTGAGTCTGGCGATTTGCCGCGATGTTTTGGGCGGCTTCAACATTTCTTCCTCCTGATAAAAGCCAGACCCTGCTGGTTGTAAGTTTATCGGTCCAGACTTCTACCCGGCTGAACCCTTTTAAGAGATCGCGTATGGCGGCTTCCCAGTTATCGGCTTGTATGCGAGCGCTGAAGGGAATGGTTTCAAGAGAAGGGTCGATGGAAAATAAAATCCCCGTTTCATCTTGAACATTTCTTAAAACGTCCAGCAATGTCAGGTCTTCAAATTGAAGGCTGATTCCGCCAAGCTTGATTTTGGTTTTATATGTCGGGTTGGAAGGGATAGTCTGAGCGGGGGAGGGAATTATTTCCGGTATCGGATTTTGTTTCTGCTCCTTCAAATCCAGGAACCGCGCATCGGCAGACACCTGCCACAACACAAACCCGGCACCAATAACAATCCCTGTCTGGATAAAACGTTTCATCCCGATCCTCCACTACCGAGAAATAGTATATGAACTATAATCGAAAAGTTAGGTAAAGGGAAGTAAAAGAAGGATTTATTTTTACTTTAATAATAATGGTTTACACTAATATCGTTGATATTCTGGC
Source organism: Nitrospinaceae bacterium (assembly GCA_029261435.1). Classification (GTDB taxonomy): domain Bacteria; phylum Nitrospinota; class Nitrospinia; order Nitrospinales; family VA-1; genus LS-NOB. The sequence goes on along the minus strand of JAJDBI010000092.1, from coordinate 905 downwards.
GGTTATGGGTTTTATGTTTTTTTTGAGAAATTAAGCGGGTAAAAAATATAGCTTTTTTGATAGCGGATACTTTTTTAGCCTTGGCAAACTCGTGCGAGGTTTCTTCTTTTTTCCCATCGTCATATAAATATACCGTGATATGGAATGCCCTGACTTTGACCTGGGTGCAAGGCATGGATAAGTGCAGGACGCTGTTTCTGCTTTGTTATAAACCTCAAATGGCTTTGATAGAGAAAGGGGGGTAGTGGGGTTTTTCCTTTTAGCATGAACAGTACCCATGGTATGGTGGTTACTTCTAGGTTTGTGCAATTTTTTTAGGTATTTGAAATGTCTTTACCAATTACAGCTATTTTTGCTCTGGGAACAGGGATTGAACTTTATGGATTAAAATATGTGAGCGATTCGATCAGCATTCTCAATACAGTTTCGTTGATCATGTTCACGTTTCTGGTGGGAATTGTTGTCAGCCGCAGTTATGGCAAAGAGGTCTTTGAGAAAATGCAAAGACAACTTAAGTCTCGCGAAGCCCCTGGTGACGAAGCGCTGAACGGTGCGGTAATGGGGGTGGCCAGCATGCTCCTCATCACTCCGGGAGTGGTTACTGATCTGGTTGGACTCCTCATCATGACTCCGATCACTCGTGGGATTTTCAAGAAAATAGCCTTGGATATAACCAGGGATAGAATTCAAACAGGTCAACCTTACTTCTTCTTCAAAGACTAACCCCGGCGATCCGCCGGTGGCAAATTGCAATATCTTTATTTTGAGGGCAAGCGTTTTCTCGGCTTTACAAGCTATAACACGCTGGCCCCACGCCTGGTGGTTCGCGATGAAATCATTTTTTTTTCCTCCCCGAAACCTCAGAGATGAACTGTTGGACCTTGATGAGGCTCCTTACGAGGAGG
>JAJDBI010000091.1 GCA_029261435.1 Nitrospinaceae bacterium | reverse complement strand
CCCCCACCCGGACCACACACCCGACTGTGTCGGTGGTGGAAAAATCTTTTCCTGTATTGCCAATTTCATCGGGAGTAACGGGTTGGCACCCTTGATTCAAAGCAAACTCCGCCGCTCCTCTTCCTGCCAGGATGCGGTATTCAGACTGACTGACAAGGCGCGCTACGTGGACGGGATTTTTGAATCCGTCTAACGCGGCTACAGCACCGAATGTGCCGGAACTGTCCATGCACGAAGCGTCCATCTCAACAGTTCCGTCACTGCGTTTATGTGATCCGATACCCGCGTTGAAGCGTCCGTCATCTTCCAGTGTGGCGACTGCCTGACAGGCCGCATCGATGATGGCTTCACCCGTTTGCAGAGATATCATGCACATTTGCCCTGCGATAGCGGTTCCGTCGGCATGAGCCGGGTCGGAACCGGCCCCGCCGTGGGTCAGTACAACTAGTTTTTTTCCTTCTTCCATAGTGTTTCTATCCTCTCAACCAGCCATGATAATAACTATCTTTGACGGGCAATAAATTTTTAAGTTTGAACAAGCTCATTAACCGTAGAGGTGCTCCACTTGTGAATCAATTATAATTGAGGTAAGCTTAAGGCCAACCAAAAAACGACAGGAATCTGATGGTAAAGTTTTGTTTGGAGTGTAAAAACGCGTTCTGGGGTGGACAATATTGCCCGAAATGTCCTGGCGAGATTGAACTTCTTGATGCCGCTTTGCCTGAGAATAAAAAATATCTCCCGGAACTCAATATCGATGTGCGGCCAAAATATTATGCCCGCAGCTCCATGTTGCTTTCATGTTTTGGATTCGTGATGGCCCTGCCACTCGGAGCATTTTTGTTTTTGCGCGGCATGTCTTCTTCCGGCAACGTTATGCTATGGGGAAGTATTGGCATTGGCACCATTGTTGTCGTCTCATGGGGATGCTGGTATCTCGCCCACAGACTCTTCGACAAACAAATGGAAGGTGTCGAAGTCGATGAAAAAGAACCCCAGCTAGACTGACTGCTCGGCGCAGGGCCAGATAGCAATGGCCCAACGACCATGTTCTCGGCTGAATTAAGCCGTTGCCCAAATACTTCTCCCTTCACTATAGTTCACTCACACTTCTTCACAGCGTATCCGTGCGATAAAGTTTTCTCTGGCTTTTTTATCCTGTAATTGTTCTTCATCCATAACAGGGATGTGGGGGAAGTGTTTCATGAAGGCCCGAGCAAACAGGCCGGAGGTTGTTTCGTTTGTTTCCTGGTGGATAAAAACATCCTGTATTCCGCAGGAGGGGGAACGGGTTTTAAAAATAAATCCGCTTACATTCAATCGCGTTAATTCTTCCAGCTTTTCGGCGTTGAAGCTATGCATGGCTTCTGTCCAGTCTTTGCCAGACCCGACACCCACAAAACGTTCGTTCCCCTTCACAATATGAACCGGTTCTCTTGGGACACCCATTCCCATTTCCACTTCAGGGCAAACCGGAACTGCTTCGAACTGATCGCCTAAGAGGTCGATCACGGTCTGGTTGCGCTTATGTCCGCCACTGTATCGAACCCGTTCGCCCAACAGACAACTGCTGACTCCAATTTTGAGTTTATTGGTAATAGAGCTCATGGAGGAATGCTATCAATCCGCTCAACCGGGAGCCAGCACTAATTTTATTAACTGACTGGAGCCCCGAAACCTACAAACCTCCGATAGTTTTATGGATTCTTCTATAAACACCCAGGAAATGATCGCTGAACTGACCTAATACCTATAGTGAATGATCAGTTATTAAAAATAATTTCTAAAAATTTATCATTATATTTCAACTGTTTACCGAATTATTTAGACAAATATTCAATAATTGTCTAAATAATTGTTGACATATCTAATATATTGTCTAATATTAAACTTATACAAGGTTATAACTTTTAATTATAATTCTACATTTGGAGGCCAAACCATGAAAACAAAAGAAACCATCTTCAAAGCTCTGGCAATCACAGTAATGACCCTTTTGGCATCAGGCACCGCTCTGGCGCATTCTGACCACGATCACTCCACCGCTCCTTTTAATTGGGAGTTCTCTAAAAAGTTGAATGCCAAAGTTGAAAGAGATCTTAACTCCAACAAACCTACTGGAACCATCGGTATGAATTCATTCGAGCAGAAAAAGTTTGACCACTATGGCATTAAAGTTGGAAACAAATTTAATACCTCCATTCGAAATGTTGAAGTGACTTTCGAGCGAGTTTCGAGCGGCCTGAAAATCACCGATGCTTCACTGATAAAATTTGCGGCAACAGAAGACATCGTACCCATAAGAAATATTTCAAAAATCAATAAAGTTTCAGGACAAGTGCTTTCTCATGTCGGACATGACCATAATCAACTCCCGGTTGAGTGGGTATTTGGACCCACCACCAATTCAAAAATCGTAAAACATATGTTTGAAGGCAAAGGCAGCCTTTTTGTTGGGTTGACCCGCGTGGAACAAAAATTACTGAATGAGTATGAAATCAAGGTGGGCAACCAGTTTCGCCTTTCAATTTCCGGTCACAGTTTTCTGGTTGAGAGAACTTCGGGCGGATTAAATATCATTAACCATGTCGAAAGTGATGACATTGCCAAAGTCAAAGGGGACGCGGCTAATGATAATGTTTAATCATCATTGCAAAAAAAACTGAGGACAACAATTTCTATGACCCAAGCTGACAAAATGGAAAATCTGATTTCGATAGGTGAACTGGCACGGCTGACCGGAATAACCACGCATACGCTGAGAGTGTGGGAAAAGCGTTATGGCACTCCTCGCTCTCAGCGATTACCTTCCGGCCACCGTCGATATCCCAAAGAAGATGTTCCCAGGCTCAGAGCTATAGCCATGGCACTTGAATCGGGATATCGGGCCAGCAAGGTGGTCTCTGGAACTCTTGAGGAATTGCAGGGCCTGATGGGTTTGAAACCTTTTATCGAACCTAATTCAAGTTCTACCTCTACTGAAGAGGCTGAGGTTTCCTCAAACGAAATGCTGATTGAACGTTGGGTTAAGGGAATCCATATGTACGATGATGACAGTCTTCTTCAGGGTTTTCATCAGCAATGGAATAAAGTCGGACCTTTAAAGTTCATCATTGACGGTGCGGCTCCTTTAATTGAAAGGGTTGGAACAGGATGGGAGACGGGCGAGTTGACCATTCCTCACGAACATTTTGCAACCGAATGCCTGAGCAGTTTTCTGACCAGCAAATGGCGACAGCTCAATAGCAGGAAAGAAGGCTGGACCGCACTTATGGCAACTCTGCCAGGAGAAACTCATAGCTTGGGGTTGCTCATGTCCACAGTGGTGACAAGCCTTTCAAACGCAAAAATCATTTATCTGGGACTGAATACACCACTTGAAGACATCATTGCAGCAGCCGATAAAAATAATGCTGAACTTCTCTGCATCAGCATATCCAGCGGTGAAAAACAGGATGATCCGGAAGATGGTCTTCTCCAAATCAGGAAACAACTGGGCAGGAAAATTAAAATTGTTGCAGGAGGTAGAGGCACTCCAGAAAGTTTACCCGGAGTGCTTAAGGTAGATGATTTTACAAAATTTAATGACTGGTTGGGGGATTTTGAAAGCACCCTCAGCGTTACTTAAGGAATAAAAAAATGAACAACATTAAGCAGGCAGTAATTCTGGTAGGACATGGCGGGCTTCCCAAAGACATCCCGCAACAAGTAGTCGAAAGTTTCATGAAGGTTCACAAACAAAGGATTCGGTCAGGTGCGGCAATAACCAATCAGGAAAAAGAGTTGGAATCCACCATTCGAAACTGGAAACGAACTCCAGAATCTGACCCTTATCAGGCCGGACTCGAAAACCTGGCTTCTTATATGGAACCGAATCTGGACGGGTATATATTGAAAACTGCCTATAACGAATTCTGCCACCCGTCCATTGAGACAGCCGTGGATGAACTGTCACAGGAAGGTATTTCAAAAATAATAATAATTACAACCATGATTACCCGTGGAGGTTCTCACTCTGAAGTTGAAATACCTGAAGAACTAAAAGGCTTGAGAGAAAAACACCCGAATATTGATTTTCAATATGCCTGGCCTTTCGGTATGGATTCATTCGCCTTGTTCTTAACCGATCATATCAAAAGCTTTCAGCCCATGCCGACGGCAAATATAAATTAGAGGGTTACCATGACATCTCAAAAATATTTTTATAAAGGTCGGGATTTTATTCAACTCCGTAGAGTAATAGGGCGGCTTGCAATGACCATCACCTGCACTTTGGTTTTTCTGCTTTTCGCAGTCATTCTTCCTGCATTTGCTTTGGACTGGAATGATAAAGAATGGGCTGGCTGTCCAAATATGGTTGAGGGAGTCTGGATCTCTGACGAACCAGACCCTATGAATAGTAAAACTTTAAACATCCAAAAAAACAGAATCAGTCTCACTCTAAGCAGGGGTGCCAAAGTGTCATTTATTGGGAATACCTTCACAAAAAACGGAAAGTTTATAGAAATGGTTCTTGAATTCATCACAAGGGAAAAGGATATCTATATAAAGCTGCGACCTCATATGGTTCAGACAATTTCAGACCCTGAAAACAGGACTGTTTGCCGGATCAAAGCTTTTCAGTTCAATTCTAAGGTTCATGCAAAGTTTGATAAATATTCGAGTTGGGACATCTATCAGTTAAAACGTAATTGATAAAAAGACCGCCCTGATTCGCCTTTTGAAAGGTTTGGGGCTATGGCTTATGAATGCAAAATATTTGATAAAAAAGGAAAGTTGAAAAAGGTATTACGGGGAAATGAAACTCTTTCAAAAGAGGCTAAAAGTTTCCTCGAACAAAAATCCACAAAAAAGGCAGCTTCATTTATAAAGACATTAAGGGAGCCGCCAAAAGAAATATGTCACGAGACAAAGTTTTACAATAAAGTTTGTATCGTATGCAGCCGAGAATTCCATCCTCGTCACCCACAAACTAAATATTGTTCGCACGAATGTCAGAAGGAATTATACCTGAAGAAGAAAAAGTTGAAAAAAACAAATAGTCCTGAGAAATAATTTGGGGAGCCCGACGATAAACTTCAGGGCTTTGGAGTTCCCCGGTTTTCTAAAAAGCCTCTTCAGCTTACGAGAACCGGGTCGCCGGGTTTCCCCTCTCAATACTCATATTTATAAAACTTCTGACTCAATTGCTGACCCGGTGCCCAATATCCTTGCGAAAGTGAATTCCATCCCATTGAATTTTATCAACCGCTTCGTAGGCTTTTTGTATTGCAGTGGGGGTGTCCGGTCCGGTAGCAGTGACGCCTAATACCCGTCCACCATTGGTGAGGACTTTGCCTTCTTCCGCTTTGGT
>JAJDBI010000090.1 GCA_029261435.1 Nitrospinaceae bacterium | reverse complement strand
GAATTGAATAGAAGGTCTCAAGTATTCTGCCTAAATCGTTAATTCATATCCTAGCCACTTCAGATGCTTCAGGCCTCATAAAATGAAGCGTCAATTTAGCCAAAAGAAAATAATACCCATACGTTGTCAATGAATGAGCTTTTTGAACTATACCCTGATCGCGAAGTTTGACCAGAAAATTTTTGGTAACGGCGAAGCACATACTAAAGTCTCCGACCAATGCAGGGTAATCATTTGTTTTAGGAATAAATATCAATTGAGTTACAACGTTACTTTTAATATTTTCTTCCATCGATCGATTATTAATTTTAGAAAAATATGGTTCCGCATCCATTAAAGGGGCAAAGGTTAAAAAATCATTTCGCTCATTATGACAACTATTTGTCAACGCAATTCCAAAACAGTTTTCTCTTTTTCTGAATCGAGTTTGGTTTTCTTCGTTATCAAAATCCCAAACACCAGCATTTAATCCAGTCAGGATATCCCCTTGAGCAATTTGATGTGTATTTAGACCTGTGTTCCCAAATAGCCATGAAGGGCTAACATCATATTCAGAAAATATTTTATGTAGGGACTGGGCTTCGTCAGAAGTAATATAAGGAAAGTTCTTTTTTAAAACATCGGCAAGAGTCATAATTTTTAATCAAAAAAGGACATGAAGGCATCATTATGTTCTTTTGCTTCTTCCTTGGTGAACTCTTTATAATCAGGAAACATTTTATCGGCCAAGGCTGCCATACTAAGAGAGTTTTCTTCTGTCTTTGAATCTTCAACCACATGCCAGGAAACAATACTACCGAAAACGTTATTTATAGAAGATACAGGGAAAAATGAATGACTAATTGCCTCATTAAATCTTTCTGTGACTATTTCGTATTCTTCACTTCCCCCTAAGATTTGGTCTGCTAAAATTGCATTTTGATAACTATCTGCTTCGAAATTACTAACTTGAAGGTTCATCGAAATAACTCCTTTGTTTCCTCAGTTATACTCTCGAAAAATATACTGTTTTTAAAATCTCGCAACTTGGACATCTTCTCCCATAAAATTTCATTATTTAATTCAAAAGATGAATCCATAGAAGCATCAATATCTAATATAATTGGCAACAACTTATCTCTAGCTTCCTCAACGGTCTGGTGAACTAGGGCTTTAGCGTCAATCTTTTTGTTTTCTAGCATCAGCCGCATTAAGAAATTACTCACTGTGCAATCCACAGATGGGGGCACAACAGGATATGTATTTAAATATTTCTCAAGATCAATCTCTGATGATGTATATGGAACTTCAATCCGATTAATATAGCGCAAAGCAATCCGCGTAATTTTTTTTGGTTTTGCTAAACGGACGAACCTTTCCCAGTGAACCTTCGCTTCTTCAGAAAAGATTTCCCAACTTTGATAAGGTTTCAGTTTGTTAAAGGTGAACCCATCCAACCTGGCCTGAACAATTTTTTGACCTTTTTCTGATCTAAATAAAAATCCATCTAAACCGGATTTATCGGATTTTACTTGAGGGTTTTCTCCGGGCTTAAGCTCTAAAACTCCAGCCCACATCTGTCTTTTTTTCTTATCAGGAAACTCTTCTTTAATTTCATTGTGAAAAGAACTTAATATATCTAGGCTAATCTCGGGAGGTAGCTCTGTCCGGATGTCAATCAAAGCTTCGGTAATAGGAGCATGTAAAAACGTTTCCGCTGTAGGCATATCAACCATTTAAAGGAAAAATAAACTGCAAAAATGAAAAATCGGAGAGTCTTGATTATGGTTGGAATTGATCCATCTATCGTTTAAATTTAACCTTAGAATACCATTTGGTCAATACATTTTTTAAAGGAATATCGTAATAAATTCAATACCTTCTACCCTGCCATCAAATTGAATACTTATTCAACCTCAAATTCGTTGTTCCCTCCACCTGATCAATGCAACAAAGAAACAGCTTGCAGGTTTGTCGAACAAGGTAGACATTGAGATCGACAGGGAAAGTGAGGTGGATAGAATGTGTTTTTAGTTTAATGAAAAAATGACTCTCCTAAAATCATCAATGCATCAAAAATAACAAGTTTTTTGGTAGGTTCAGAATTAGAAGTATGAAACTGAATTCTGTTAACTATGATAAAATTATGATAGAAATTATCCAAAAGGGCAGAATTCATCGAAATGGTGGAATTTATAGAACGCCTAAAACTGTTTGTAAATAAAGCAGATAAGAGAAACCAGCCTGAAATCAAGAACTTCCTGAAAACTCCGATTTATAATTCGTAATCAGTAGGTCGGCGGTTCAATTCCGCCCGCTGGCTCCATTTTTTCAAGATGTTATGAATTATTTCATAACGCCTTTTTATTTTTGTAGACATCATATAGACAGGATCTAAGCTAGTACATTGTTAGTGATTTAATTGTCGCCGATAGATGTTTCTTTCATTTCACTATAAAATTTGAATGACTTCCAACGCCCCAAAGCGGACATTGAATCTTTATAGTTCGCCGGCCTCGCACGCCAGAAACAGGGATTCGATTCCCCTTGAGGGTACTTCCGGAGGTGCAGTATTTATTCTCCCCATCCATCTGCCAAACCCTAAGCTTCATGAGATCCCTTGTGACTCCTTTAAATTGACAGTGGAGCAAATTGGGGGGGCTTTACACAATGACTATGAGCCAAATGTATTCCTAGCTAAATACAACTCTTTGTCCAGATTCGTTTGACAACATACAGTCTATAGCTTCGACTTTAGAAATCAGAATATGAAGCGTAACGCGTTTGTAATAAACTGGAATAACGATGGAGAGTTTAGTCAGGTTTTGACTTAGAATAGCGTGTAGATAAAGGGGGCAACCGCACTGCCCTCTGTTAGAACAATAAGTAGACTCATCAGCAACATGATGAAGACAATAGGGCCCAGCCACCACTTTTTCCGGGTTTTAAGAAAATCCCAGAATTCTGCTAATATGGTGAATTTATTGTCAGGATCGGGTGGATTGCTCACGGAGAACTCCAATTTTCATATATAAAAAATTTACTGTAAAAAGACTGTAAAACAGAAAAACTAAAAAACCTAGAATTATATTATCAGAATTTATTTGAAAGTATTTTCTTGAATCAATAGTTATCGAATCAATTAAATCCTTTAAATGGGTAATGAAATTGAAATCTTTCAGCCGTACAAAAACATTCACGTTTACCATATTGGCGCAGTTTTTAGCATTGCTAATCCTTTTGGGGTTAGCAGAAGGTGCTTTCAGATTGCTCAACCCCAATTACGACTTACGAGGTAGGAATGAGCGGGGTTTTTTTTGCGTGTTCGATTCCGTCTTGGGTTGGGCACCGAAGAAAAATTTCATGGGAATTCATGAAAAAGATGGATTTGCCATTCCAGTTCATCAAAATCAGTTTGGCCTGCGTACTTCTGACAGACTACTTATGAAGAACCCTGAGGGAAAGCGCAGGATCATTGTTTTAGGAGACTCTTATGTTTGGGGCTATGGTGTAGGCGATAAAGATGTGTTTACAGAACTAGAAAAACCTCAATATGACGCCGAACTGATAAATTTTGGAGTTTCGGGATATGGGACAGACCAGGAATACTTGCTCTATAAAAAATTGGGTAAGAATTTCGAAGTGGATGAAGTAACTCTTGTAATCACTCCCTACAATGACTTTATGAACAACATTGCCAGTAAACAATATGGTTATAAAAAACCCTATTTCAAAATAGTCGATGACCAGCTTCAGTTGATATCAGACCATGTAAAACAACACTCTTTAAAAAATATGCGCAACTGGTTGAACAACAACCTGTATGCATTCAATTATATCAACAGTCTGGTGAGAAACATAAAGCAGCATTTGGAATCAAAAAATAAAGGTGCATCCACCCCCAAACTGGCTGTTCTTGATAGCAATTCGGTGACAGACCCTGACCGATATTCGATGAAATTGACAATGCAAATTGTGGATGATTTGAGAAATTTGGTTAACTCGCAAGGAAGAAAGTTCAGGGTGGTTTTTATTCCCTACAAAATCCATATCAACAAGGAGATTAATCGCAATCATCCAATGGTTCCATTATTTGCCGACAGATTGCATGGAAAAGGAATCGAATACCTGGAGCCATTCTTTATTTTTTCTCAACCTGGTGAAAAGAAGGTAGATTTGTTTAATCAAAGGGACAATCATTTCAGTGCTGCGGGACATGAATTGTTTGCCAGGACTTTACTCGATCCAGAGTTGGTGGAACAGACTCGGAACTACTATCATAAAGACGCCATCAGGTAGCTTCTGTTCTCCCAGACCACATTAAAAACTACAGGCTTTGAATGAAACTAATAGAAATCCTGTTATTGCCTTGACTACTAATGCGATGGATGGAGATATATAAAGGGCATTAAATATGGGATTCAAAGATTAGCCCACCAAAGGGAATCCTTAACTTCCCATCTACTCCACCTACCTCAATTTTGTAAAGGCAGGGCGCTCCGAAGAGAATTACACATTCCTCCATTGCGCTAAAGGGTAATTGTTTTATCTATCCGGCTATTTGGAGATTAGCTTTTCAGAAACAAAATTAATATCAGTTCCTAAAGCCCATTGTGGAGTTTGAACAGGTTCGCGGTGAACAATATCTTTTTTAAAATAATTTTGCTTTTCAAGCACGGGTTTTCTTAGGACTAATTCACCGCGCAGTTTATTTTCTGCAAACAAAAAACTGGGACCCTGCTAGCGACGGTTGGCGGGTTAGTTTGAAAACTGTTTTATGTAGGACACGAGTTGCCAAATTTGATTGTCACTGAGGGATTTGAACCCCATCATTCCGGTTCCTTTTGATCCATTCTTGATCACCCAGAACAGTTGTCCATCTGGTATATCCTGCATCATAGCCCTGCACGCAAAATTTCTTGGGTTCGGATTCATTCCTGCGGCCATTTTTCCGTTGCCCTCGCCGTTAGCACCATGACATTGGGCGCAAGCCAGAGGTTTTGCCCCTTTTTTGTATAGCTGTGCACCTGTTGAAAGGTTTTCAGGTGTGGCTTCAAGAGGATTAGATTGTTTATAAATATTGGCAGGTGCCTGAGGAGTCTTTCTTTGTTGAATACAATCGTCTGCCAAAGCAGGACGGGCAATAAAGAACAATAAACAGCCTATGATGATTACTGATAAACAACTATATCTATTAAATGAATTCATAGATTCGTCTCCCCCAAAATAGTTTTTTATAAATATTCCTTAATCTATTGAATAAATTCGCACTCTCTTACCTCTTGTTTGTTTTCCCGGCATTACGCGGATAATTTTTGATAACTTGTCGAACTGCATCCATCTGGAAACCATAGTTTTGCCGCAGTGACCCCAGTTTTTCATCTGGAGAAATATCATCTCGAATCCCAAGCTCCTTCAAAATGTAATTTATTGGAACTCTGGTCGACGCTTCTACCTCCGCAAGAGTCATTGAGCCTCGAACAGTTTGAGCCGATGAAAACTTGTTATGTTCTTCTCCAGAATGCGACTTCAAGTCCAGTTGGTTCTTATGATTAACTCCGTTCGCTGGAGAAATCTTCTCTATTGGGCTTAAAAAGGGAGCAACTGCAATAAATGAAAGAATGAATAATCCTGCAACGCCCCATGCGACTCTAACGCCAGAACCTTCCCGAGGCTTATTCTGGATAGCGCATACAATCCAGCGCCAATGAAGAGTCAGGTGTAGAGATAGAATAGCTACTATGAAAACGGCTATATAAAAATGGACGTCTCCCCATTCGTGCCTGGTGAGCCCCCAGACGCTCAGATTTTTTCCGCTACCTGGAGGAAGAATAAAGCGGAGAAATAACCCCGTGGTCACAAGAAAAACCAGTCCGGTCATAGCAATAGCATCAACTAAAAAATTTACACCCTGACGTTTCATGGTCTTGAGAAAAAGTTTTTAAAAGGTTCTACTATTATAGGGTCGGAAATGGTCATTTATATTCCATTCCCTGTGAAGGAAAGGTAAAATCAGAAAATAAACCCGGCGCTAGTATATCGCCCATAAAATTCAGATCTCATGAAAGTCTCGAAAACAATATGTGCGAAATTATCATTGCTCGCAGCTTGCCTTATCACGTTCCTTTACACGTGTAATCCATACTTCGTATGGGCTGAAGTCGATCTGATAGACGAGGGTAAATCAGACAGTGCCGTCAAGATGCTGGTGTTTCCAAAATCGTTGCGTGTCATTGAGAGTCGACTAAAAACTACTGGCGAACAGGTAACGTTACATTCTGATTCGAAACGAATTCGAAAAACTTTGCTAAAAGTTGATCCTGCCAGAATTGCGCCTGCCAAAACAGGAGAACCTATTTATAGAATCGTCACCCGGGCACGACTATTACAATTATCTAAAAAGTACAGTGAGGATGTGATTTTTATATTCCGAAGAGTTTCAGCTATAAAAGCGGGTACACCGACAAAGCAAAAAATCCGTTACCAGGGAATGCTTTATCTGGTCCGGCAAAAAAAGGTACTCTCATTAAAGGGGAATGAGAAACTCGAGGTTCTTTCAAATTCGGACTCTCCTCAAGAAAGGGTGGACCATTGGATGGCTTTGGATGAAGAGGGACTAAAGGATCTTGCCAGGGAAGCGCGAACAATTTTACACTCTCACAAATTTGAAAAACGCCAATCGGCGTATTGATTTATTTCCTACAAATTTTATTGAAAGGTTTTAGATATGGCTGGTGCAAAAACTGGAGTCGATTTTCAAGTTCAGAAAGACCTGGTAAAAATGCTGGAGTATGCCGCAGACAAATACAAGCTGGGAGATAAAGATAAAGCTCTGCGATGCGTTCTGGATTATATCGCCACCGATGCGGACTGGGACGAGATTTTCAAAACAATCCGTTGCATCCGCTGTGGCCCCGATGGCGGCTGGTCGCAGGAAACTCATGAGGCCGGGCAATGACTGTAACTATCTATCACAACCCAAAATGTTCTAAATCACGTCAGACTCTGGAACTGTTGAAGGAGCAGGGCATCACTCCGGATATTGTCGAATATTTAAAATCTCCTCCTACCGCAGAACAGTTGAAAGAAATTCTTGCTCAACTGGGGTTTGCGCCACGTGCCTTGATGCGAAAGAAAGAGGATGTTTATACAGAGTGTGGGCTCGACAACCCATCCTTAACCGATGTCGAATTGATCCTTTTCATGGTCAAGCACCCTATCTTGATAGAGCGCCCCATTGTGCTTGCCAATGGCAAGGTGGCTATCGGTCGTCCTCCTGAACAGGTCTTGGAAATCCTACCAACGTGATGTTGGTGTCCCCTTCTATATGAGTCTTTAGTCATATATCGTCCCTGCAATATAGTGGTTTTGATCCAGCAATCAGCAATTTTTGAAATATTGACAGTGTGGGCTTTTTGAAATAAATTGCGTAACGGGGAGATAATCTGCGCCAAGTTTGATACTGGCCTCATCAGGAGCAAAAGTAAAATGGCTGATCAAAACTACGCCAAAAAGGATCTTCAAAAAGCAGACTTTAAAGGACAAAACCTGGCCTTTGCAAATATGCGGGGAGCAGACCTCCAGGAAGCTGACCTGAGCAAAGCCAACCTTAAAGAAGCAGATTTGAGAGAAGCAAACTTGAAAGGGGCCAACCTTCAAGGAGCTAACATGGACGGAACCTTTCTTCGTGATGCCAACCTGCGCGGAGCCAACCTGAGTTCTGCCACCCATCTTTGTTGTGTAGATATTGAATCTGCATATATTGATAAAGAGACAAAATTCCCAACCTACATCAGGATCGGATGGAAATCGGAGAGAAAGTATAGCTGCAAAGAAATTCAAAAAAGATCAAAGTCGGGTAGACGCCACCATGACCAGCGCTTGAAGGACAAGGGAAGGCTCTGGGGAAACAGAAGAGCTAATGATGAAAGGCGACTGGAAGTCGATCGAAGGGGCATTGGGTTGAAAGGTGAGAAACCGAATGCTGTAGCAAAAAAATAGTTTTTCACCTCAGCCCCCGGTGACTAGATTTCTTCGTCGATACGGGGAATGCGACCTGTGAAATATTTGTGCCGGAAGTCTTTTTCAGAGTCCTTTTTCTTTTTTGGTGAGAACACCAGAGATTTCAGTGATCGTTTCGGCCGATCGTTTTCATCTCTCAGTGGAGTCTCTCTAGGGACTTTTTTGATTTCATCGAGAATTCTCATCTCAACCTCCATCGGGTTATTTCAGCCTATCTTCTCTCAACGGCACTAAATTCAGATAAATTAACGGTAAGTGGAAAAAATTGCTGGGTAAACTATTTCGAGGCCTGCTGGATGGGTGAGAGGCTTATTTGATTTTTTTTAACTTTTCCTTAAACAGATCAGGGTTACCGGGCTTGATGATATAGTCTTGCGCACCTTCTTTAATGGCTTTCTGGCAATGCTCGTCATCCTGAAAGGTAGTGAGCATGACGAAGGGAATATTTTGAAGGGTGGGGGTTTTTTTGACTTTTCTAAGGAGCTGGATGCCATCCAATTCCGGCATTTCCCAGTCGCAGAGGATCAGTTCTATCTCACCTTGCTCCAGCTTTGAGTATGCAACGTTGCCATCTTCGGCCACCTCAATATTTTCGAATCCGGCCTGTTTTAGCTGCGAAACGCATATGGCTCGTTGGATTTGAGAACCTTCGACCACTAAAATCTTTTTTTTAAAATCCATAACAGGAAACTCTCCCCAGATTTACCTGATGTATGTAAAAACACCTGATTGTAGTTCAGATATCCGATATGGTCAATCCAGGTTTCCAGAATAATCATCAAAAATTGAACACACATTGGACTATCCACTAGAACACAAGCCCAATCAGTCCACTAATTTTAATAAATGGGGATTTTTTTGCGGAGAGCTGAAAAAGTCCAAGTTATTACACCGGCGAGTTGACAGGCCATCTGGTACCTTCAGCATATGTAATTACTAATGTAGAGTAAATCGACGCAACTGAACACGTGCTTTAATGAGATAAATTTTGATGACAGGTCTTATTCAGCTGTCGTAGCGGTCCATCAATTGGTTGCGGGTCATCTCTACTATCGCGTCGATTTCTCTCTGACGCATCAATTTAAGATGTTTTTTTGTGCGTGGGTAGAGAACCCTCTTCTCAGATATAGAGTTTCTTCTTTGATTGTTTACATCTTGTTTATTTATTCCTCTCATTGTGTCCTCCTGGCGACGAGTTTGTCGGGGAACAGCGGGGGTTTCTAATATAAGAGTTCAAGCAATCTACAAACAACATGGCTACTCTAAGCTTACTCTGCTTTCTTGCAAGTGGATCAAAAAAGTTAACAGGGATCTGCTCGCTTGTTGTACAGGATGATATTTTAAAAAGTCTAGAATTAACAGCATCCATGGCTTTTCAGTTTCTTGCCTTACATTCATTAGATGCAGGGAAGTGAAAAAAGGTGGCGCAGTTTAAGGTGTATTAAAGAAAAACTTGACCATTGCAAAAATATTGAGCTGACTCTGAACCTGATCATCAAGCAGACCATCCGTAGCGCCCCGATCAGGTCGTCCTCTTCAAGCCGTTTAAGATAACAGGCCTGCGCTATTAGAAACCGAACTTGGTTTAGCCTGACGAATAGATTGGGCGACTTTATAGCTTCCATAGTAACCTTGTGGTTAATTATAAAAAGTACGAGACATGCTTGACTGAATTAAAAGCAAGGTCTATACCAAAGTTATTGGAATGGAAACGTTTGCGGGTAAAGGGCGATATTTCAATGTATTTTTCAATTTGGATTTTTTTGTGTTAAATTTCCAGTTCGAAAAAGGACAAGATTTTTATACGTGCTCGTGCAAATATATTTTTATTCTGGGACTGAGGTGGGACGACTTCAAGCTTTTTGCCGGAAGAACAATGTGGCAAGTTATGGATAAAGTATCAAGGACAGAAAAAATACGCAGTTGGGATTTTCTGTCCCCAAAGCATCACTAAAAGGTAGGCCGAAACGGAAGAAAATTAAAAAAAAACTACTCGCCTTTATTTCATAATATTGGAGAATAGATTACTATAGAAGCAACAATCATCGGGGAGAACCTGCTTTCGGCAAGTGTCGAAGGTCTTGCCCCGGTGTATCCTAAGTACAATTTATGATCTGGTTGCCGTGGCTCGTAGAAGCAGAGAAACAGAAGGCTCCTCAAGGCGTAGAAAAAGAAACGTAGAACAACAGCCCAGGGCCCCCAAAAAAAAGAAAACTTCGCCGGCAGTTACTATTATTGTGGTGTTAGCTGTGATGGCTATTACCTGGGCGGTTCTGCTCAAAGAGGACGATAAAGTTCCCAGCGGTAAAATAGCACCTGCCATTATAGGGGCTCTGGATCAGGTCTATCTGGGTTGCACAGTTTTTTGGTTTAATCAGGGGTCGCACCTTCTTTGTGACCAGAGTATTGCCGACAAGCTACATGACTCCAAGAAGGGTGGAATATCCGTAACGGTAACTAATTCCTTACGCAAAGAATTTTCTGCAATTGGCAAACATAATGAAGACAGAATGATTTTTCGTGTTGATTCCAATGGAGAGATTTATATAAAAGCCAAAGAATGTGAAACTAATATTGATCAAGTTAATATTTCAGAGTTAAACCTCGAAGAACTCGAAGCCGAATGTAAACCCAAGTAACCCTCCACCTGTCCAGATAAGTTTTCGATTTATATAGAAAACTACCTACCGACGTCAACAGACAATGACAAATATTCTCGTTCTATTTTAAATTTATAAAAAATAATAACAAACGTTGAGTTTCAGGCCTACTTGCAGTCTAAGGCGTATCACTTCATTTGAGATGTAGATCTTTTTTTCTTATCAAACTATCTAAAAAACCACCCTTTAACATACTGATTTTAAAATAATTAAATTTCCTGATGCAATTGGTACTCATTTTGCTCTTTGGTTCTTATCACACGAAATAGATTGTGACGGGTTCTCCATGTTCTTGATTACAGGAAATAAAGGAGAGCTTTGATGAAATCAAAATTTGGAGAGTGCCATGCAAACAGGTATTGAAGGGATTGTTTACTATTTTTTAGTGCCCCTTATGTTTTTTTCATTCTGTTTTTATCTGTCTTTCTGGAAGGATAAAATCATACTTGTGTTTATGTTAACGACTATAACTCCCGGGTGTACGGCAGGGCAGGTTATGATTGCTTCCTCTGATCATGAAAATAAAAATTGTGCGAGCCTGGATAGTGAACTGGGAACAGCTCAAGTGAGATTGCAGAAACTGGGATCCACCAATAATAAAGAAAGAGACATTCGAAATTTTTTGTTGGGAGTTGGTGGGTTCATCCTTCCGCCTCTGGGATTCATCAACGCGGCCCTGTTTTTAACCGATTCTTATGCAGCAGATTATACGGAGATAAAGGCTTTGGAAAGCAGCTATAACAATATGGTGATGGCCAGTCAAAAACAGGGATGTGGATCAGCTTACGCATTGATTCCTAGTGAAGAGAAAACAGAACCCAATGCCTGATAATACCTGCCATAAGCTTTCTAGAGTTTAGCAAAGCCATTTGCCCAACCAGCCAGCTTCAGGCGAAGAAGAAATCTGCAATGATGGAGGGAAAAAACTGTGGCAACAAGTGATAAAGAACACCCAGCAGGGCTAACTGCACGAATCCCAGAGCCCAAATCCATTTCAAACCAGCATGAGAAACATATTGTTCATACCCGGCCCAATTTTTTGTGACCGCAAAGAATCCCCCGACATAAACGCAGGTAAAAATCAGTGCCAAACCAAGGGCTCCCCCTCCCCCCCATTTGAACATAGCCCAGAGAATGTATTTCATGGCAGACAAAGATACGCAGGAAACCACGGTGAATAGTAGAAAACAAATCGCAGTATTTTTTATTACCAAAAGTGGCGCCGGTAAGTCTGAATTTCCAATCATATTTCGTTACAGTTTCGCCCCATGGCGTTTAAGTAGGCTGGCGATGTCCATATTTCCATTGGCAATGGCAATGTGTAGCGGTCCCCGGCCGTCAAAACCTTTCGCATTTACATTGGCACCGTGAACAAGAAAAAGTTTAACAATTTTCTGTTGGTCCCATCTTGCCGCTTCATGAAGGGGTGTGTGTCCATCGTTATCCTGATGGTGAATCGGGGCACCATTAATGATTAGAAACTTGGCAATACGGAGATAACCTTTTTCAGCGACCCAATGCAAGGCCGAGCGGCCCAGCCTGTCTACCGCACCAATATCGGCCTTCCTTTTGAGTAAAAGTTTGACGAGGCTCATATTACCTTGAGCTATGGAAGCGTGCAGAGGAGTATTACCCCAGCTTGAGCGATTGTTCACATTGCCACCTCTTTCAATCAGCGCACGGGCGGCTTTAGCACTACCCTGGTCAGTGGCCAGATGCAAAGGAGTGTAGCCAAAACTATCTTTAGCTTCCAGCTCGGCACCCTGGTCGAGAAGTATGGGCACCAACTGATTCAGGTCTTCCAACGCCGCTATATGCAGGGGGCCAAGGCCCTCATTATCGGAGAGGTTGGCATCGGCACCACGTTGCAGTAATAATTGAACAAAACTAAACCGATTATGAAAAACAGACTTGTACAGAGGTGTGATACCGCGTTTGTCCTGTGAATTGATATCTAATCCAATGAGTAGTTTCTCGGCTAGCTCCAGGTCATTCACTTCAATGGCTTTGAACAGTTGTTTTCGCGTGGCGGGGAACACTGAAGGATCTCTCTTCGAATCAGCAGAAAACACTGAGATCAGGTTAAGCGGTTTGGTTTTAGAAGCAGGGACTACAGTTGGAAAGCCGAGAGATACAGAGCCGAATTGATCTAAGAGAGGGCGCACAACCAGAGGCACTTTACCCATCCCCGCAAAAGCCAGTCCAGCGCCTAAAAATAACAGGGACACGATACTCGCAATCCCAATTTTCCATAGTTGTCTCATAAACTGATTGTGCCATCCATTTAGAGAATAGGCAATACATGCCCATCAACAAGAATACTGAGTTTAACTGGAAGGCTTTATGCTATGGTCTAATTTTTTTTCCAACACAATATTCATCAATTTTAGTTTTTCATTTTCAGCTTCAAGTTCCTGAACTCTTTTTTTACAGGAGGAATAAAGGTCGCGGGCACCTTTCCACATTTTGGCCGAGACCACATAATTGCTCTTTAGTTTATCGGTTGTGCTTTTTAAGAGAAGTTCAAGAAAACGATCTTCCAGTTCAGGATCTCGCTGGGAAATGCTCCAGTCAACTTCTAACACTTCAGCATCCTTGCCTTCAGGAGCTTCCACTGTAGCTGTCCGCCCCATAGATGCCACTACCATTAGCTCACCAAAGCAAGTGACGGGTTTTATATGAGCGAGCGTTCTATCTCCAGAGCGAATTTGAGCCTCACCTTTTAACAACCAAAATACGGTGTTTTCAACATCCCCTTGTTGAACAATAATTTCGTTAGACTTAAAGGTTTTGTAGCGGATGTAGGCTCTATTCTCCGAATCGACCAACTGGGAGATTTTTTTTAATATTTCCGTGTTATCAGAAAAAACCTCGGTAAAAAATGGTACCTGCCGCAATACAGAAATAGCAACGGGAAATTTTGCTGTTTGTTTTTTGGTGATTTTATTTAGAGCTTCCTCAAACTTTTTTTCGTTCACCCTTCCGCCCCTAATTCAATTGCGATTAAAACAAAATAGTTTATACATTTTTCATGGAAAAACAGAAAATGTTAATAGAATATTCTAAATGCTATGTATAGCACTATTGTATATTTTCTTGATATGCAAATTAAAACCCTTACCATAAAAAGTAACTCATTAAAAAAACCACCTAAACTGACTCGGGAAAATCTTTCTTTTGCAGTTCAAACCATGCAGACTTATCAGAAGAATCTACCTGATGAAAAGACTGTTTTTAAGTTTTTCCCATTTCTCACTTGGAAAGGATGTTTAACATGCATGAACTCTTCTATTGTAGTTTAGCAACAAAGGAAATGTCCGACAGTGATATTCAAGGTATTTTAAAAGGAGCACGGGAAAATAACAAACTTTTAGGGATAACCGGTTTGCTGGTTTATCACAAGCGCAATAAATCGTTCATGCAAATTTTAGAAGGTGAGAAACAGATTATTTTCAAATTGTTTGACAAGATCAAAAAAGATGAGAGGCACAAATCCATCCAATTGGTTCATGACGAGAAGATTGAAGCTCGAAACTTCAAGGATTGGAGTATGGCCTTCGCCGAATTGGAGTCTATAGACAAGTCTAAGTTGGAAGGATTTTCCGAGTTTCTTGAAAAAGGGTTTACCGATGAATTAATACGGGGTGAATCTTCTTTAGCAGTTCACTTTATGAAGACCTTTAGAGAAAGTTTCTCGTTACTTGATGGGTACTGATTTTTCGTGTGCAATATTTTTGCGCCATCTCTTTTACTCTCTGCCTCTTTTAAAGAAACGCCTTGCGAATGATTAACGGGTCACTCATCTTCTGGAGGAACACCCTGTTTCCAAACAACTTGATTGTTTTTGTTTTTGATATAGGCGTACTCATCATCAGCTTTTTCGTCGAGGGTGAGAGGGTCGTTCACATCGACTACCATGGCTGAAACTTTTTCCATATTGCCGCCGAGCTGTAAAAATATCTGGTCACCATTCTCCATTTTCTGACTTTTATAAATGAACAAAAAATTGTAGTAATGCGAGAAATATAATGGAACTTCTTCGTATTTTTCAAAATAATCTTCTTCATCCGTCATAGAAAATAACCCCTTACTTTTTTCTGATTTTCAGGAACAGAATATAAATTATAAAACTGCCCAGGCTAAATTTAAAAATCAAACTTCCCCAGAACTGCAGAGGATGGGTTCCCATGAGTATTTTCACTTCCCCTTCCTGAAAACTAAAAGTCCCCATTTCTCCGGTATAGAGCATTTTAAAACTGGAAAAGATCAATAGAACTGCAAATGCGAAGAACACCATATTAGCGGAGCTCTTCCTGATGTCAGGTTCAAGGTGGTAGTTCACCAAAAACCCTAATAAAAAAAGAGCAACAATGCCAACTGTAGAAAAAGTTCCCAAATCCATCTTTTCAGGGTGTAAGAATATTTTTATTGCGGGTCAATTATTACGACAAGCCGGGTAGAAGGACTTTTAATTCATCGGCAATGATTCCTATTGCCAGGCTCCCCAGAAGCAGGCCCATGATCTGAGTGATAAACTTGATGCCTCCTTTGCCCAAAAACTGTGAAATTCTATTTGCGAGTGTTAAAGAGATCCAGATCAGAACACCGATCAGAACAAATTCTGCAATAGATATTAGTTTGGCCGACCATAAAGTGAATTCGCTGGATTGAATGATCACCAAACTTATAGCGGCCGGTCCAATAAAAAGCGGGAAAGTCATAGGCATTAACGCAATATCATTTTTTGCGTCACCTTCTTCGGATAGCAAATGCGAGGTTTTACTATCTGTAAGCATAGTAAAAGCGATATAGACCAGAAAAATTCCTCCTATCAGTTTGAAGGCCGGCATTTGAATACCAAAAAAACTCACAATATATTTTCCAAACAAGAAGGACACAGTCAATAAAGCCACCGAAGCGCAGCAAGTTTTAAAAATTATTGAGTTATGTTCCTCGTTGGTTTTTTTGGCGGTCAGGGAAATATAAACAGGAAGGTTACCAATGGGGTCAATGATGGCCAGTAAAATAACAAAAGTTTTAATCAACTCGGTAATATCGCCCATTTTTATAGATTCCCCGGAAAATATTCAGTTTTTTTTATTTTGAGTGCATTAGTCCAAATTTTTAAACAGTTATTATTAATATGGGGCTTGATTTCTTGCGCTGCTAAAATTACATTTTAATTTAGGTTGAATTTAAGTTTGTCCTTGTTATTTTTCCTGCAGAATAATTTTTATGTCCGCGTTTGTTTATAGTTGTGAAAAATGCTCCAATGAACTGAGGTTCCTGCTTTCCCAAGCCCTGGAGGGGAATATAAATATACACTGCCCAAAATGTGATGACTTAAGAAAGTTTAGTCTGACCAGAGAGGGAAACTCGGGTAAAGATTGGTGTCGGAAGGTAGTGATCCAAAACAAAAAGCGGAGGGATGAAGATGGTCTCTATACATCCCCACAAAGAGAACAAATCCTTGCCAGTTGAGAAAATTACTCAGCCCTCAGAAGTTGTAGGATCATAACTTTCCAGTCCAAACAAACTCAAGAAATAAGAAAATGTATTTTTGATACGGAAATCCTGTCATAGAACTCACCTGATAAATATTTGAATGGTACAAGTTTTAGGATCCCCGACACTTCAGAATTATTCTATCCTTTATTGAGGTCACTTCGCCAGCTTTTGCATAACCATATCCACGCAATAATAATGCCCGCCCACCCCAGATAAAGCATCATATTGGAGAGCATTTGATCGATGCCCCATAAGTCGAAGTGATTGAACAGATTACGCCAGTCGTGCGCCTCCATACCCAGGCCTCCGATCAAGGGAAGCCTCAAGAAACGCCCATCCGCCATATAAATACTCACGTCGATAAAATTACCAAAGAGCCAGAGCAGGGCAAAAGCGGCACCTGCCCGATCCCTTTTATAAAAAAAAGAAGCAAAGATGATGAAAGGGATCAACAATTGATTCAGGCTACCCCCTAAAACCATCAAGGTGTTGTTGCCAAATAATCCGAAGAGAACGTGCCCTGCCTCATGAAACACGAGGTTTACATTATGAATCAGGCCTGTAAATAAAGACCAGTCCTCTATTTGCGTTGTTTTGGGGAAAAAGATCAAATGCAGGAAAAACAAAAATGAAAGAAAAATGAATGTGGGAGTTCCAACCCGTTTCCAGGGGTGGTTTAACCAAGCAAAGCGACTGGGAATTTTGTCAGTAAGTTCACTTTTTCCACTTTCAATATTGTTGTCATCGTTGCTTTTATTCTCCCGATCCAGATAGGCTTGATATTTTGCAAAGATCACCCCGCAATGGATGCAGGTATTGGCATCGGGTTGTTCAAATTGGCATTTTGGGCAAATCATTGCAGGCTTACAGCAAAGATAAAAGTCGGAATATCAAGCATCATCCCCTCTCATCGAGTGAGTTAAAAAAGAACTGGTATTTTGTAAGCACCTGTTTTATAATGAAAAATACTTTAAGCGATTTAGCCGTCTAGAGAATGACAGGTGTATTGCCGAAACTGGTAATGTTTTTTGGTTGAGTAGCCTCCCGGATCCCCGGTTGTCTGATTCCCCCCCCCCGTTTTCTCATTTTAGCTCTAATCCTCTTTTATCAATTATAGCTCAAAATTCTCAATTATGGATTTGAGCACCATCTATGAAATGGCCGATGCTCATATTTATTGAGCCTGCCGTTCTCTAAAAGGAAAACTATGTTAATGGAATCACCAACCACGGGCTTCGATGCCCTCAATCTCTCTGAACCTATTTGCCGCGCTGTCCGTGGTGAGAAGTATGACACCCCCACGCCGATACAGCAGAAGTCCATTCCGCACCTTATAGAAGGTCGGGACCTTTTGGGATGCGCTCAGACAGGAACAGGAAAAACAGCGGCTTTTTCTCTGCCCATTTTGCAACGCTTGTCCGAAAAGCGTCCAGCTCCAGGGTCCAAAGGCCCACGCGCGCTGATACTCACACCCACCCGGGAACTTGCTTCACAGATCAGTGACAGCATTCGGGTTTATGGTAAGCATCTGAGTTTAAAGCAGGCAGTTGTATATGGAGGGGTAAGCCCGAAACCGCAAATCAGTGCCTTAAGACGTGGAGTAGATATCTTGATTGCTACTCCCGGCAGAATGATCGACTTGTATCAGCAAAGATGTCTTCGCCTGGATCAAATTGAAATATTTGTCCTGGATGAGGCGGATCGCATGCTGGATATGGGTTTCCTGCCCGATATAAAAAAAATCTACGCGATGACACCCGACAACCGTCAGTCGATGTTGTTTTCTGCCACACTACCCGATGATATTTTGCGCCTTACAAAACAATTCCTCAATGACCCTGTCAAGGTTTCTGTGAACCCACCGGCCAGTACTGTGGATCGAATAGATCAGCGTGTTTTGTTTGTGGATCGCGAAAACAAAGGAGCCTTACTGGAATCGGTGCTACAGGAAGACAGCATCCATAGAGCGCTGGTATTCTCAAGAACAAAACATGGAGCAAATCGAATTGTCAAGAATCTGGGCAAAGCCAGAATCAAGGCAGACTCGATTCATGGAAACAAGTCTCAAGCAGCACGTATGGAAGCATTGAGAAAGTTTCGCGCCGGGAAAGTCCGGGTTCTGGTGGCTACCGATATCGCATCAAGAGGCTTGGATGTGGAAGGAATCACTCACGTTATCAATTACGAACTGCCTAATGAAGCAGAAAGCTATGTACACCGTGTGGGCAGAACAGCCCGGGCGGGAGCTACGGGTGTGGCTCTTTCATTTTGTGACGCTGGCGAAAAAGGCTATCTGCACAATATTGAGAGAACCATTAACAGGTTGGTAACCGTGATTGCTGATCATCCTTATCATTCAGAATCCATTGCCTCAAAACCAAAACGTGGAAGCTCATCTGGAAGAAAAACTTCGTCGGGGCGCAATTATAATTCGGCCGCAAAACCAGGCAAAAATCAAAACAGAAAAAGATACTTTTCAGCAAAACCTGGAAAGAAGACTCGAAGCCGTAGTCCCAGATCAGCAGTGAGTGCTTAAAATCCAATTTCATGCGCCCTTTAATTTAAAGGGCGCATGAATATTCATATTTTCGTTCTGCAAAAATTCATATCCAAGTCAGCACATTTCTTCATCAGGCTGAATTTTTACCCCCCCCCAGCCGCTTTTTAGAAAAACACAAAGCTTATATAAAAATTTCCTGTGGAACAACTCCGTTTAAACGATTAGAATAAGTGGTAAGCTCTCTGAATTGCTGTAAAATTCTGTGTTTGCAAACTAGCCTTCTTCAACAACGAGGGATGACCCTCGGCAAACACAGATTATTATTTCCCCATTAACCATCCTACTGTTATGACCGATTTAGCTGGAATGAAAGTTATGATTGTTGACGATACTCCTGCCAACATAGATGTATTGCGGCGTATCCTCAGTGAAGACGGTTTTGAAATATCTATAGCCATGAACGGCGAAGCTGCATTATCTCTTGTAGAAAAAAACCGGCCCGACTTGATCTTATTGGATGTGATGATGCCGGGAATTGACGGATTTGAAACTTGCGAAAAATTAAAATCCAATTCGGTCACCAAGGAAATTCCTGTCATTTTTGTGACAGCTAAAACTGAGGTGGAGGATATCGTTCGCGGTTTTAAGGTAGGAAGTGTGGATTACATCGCTAAACCGTTTAAGAGAGAAGAGGTTTTAAGCCGGGTTCAAACGCATCTAAAAATAGAGCAGCTGATTCAGGACAAAGAAAGTCTAAACAAGAAACTGCAAGATCAAAACAATGAACTGGTTGAGAGCCAAAATCAGTACCGGGTCATTCTTGAAAAATCATCCGATGGGGTATTCTCTTTAGATACAGAAGGAAAAATATTAAGTTGCAATGCAAGGTTCAGCACTTTTTTAGAGTTTGAAGTAAAAGAGCTCATCGGCAGGCCTATTATGGATATTGTCAACTCGGAGGACCCCAAGGGCATCTATTCAAGAATAATAACACGCAGGTTTGGTGACCGGGCTACTGTAAACTTAAAAATCCAGTTTTGCATAAACGAAAATTCGCCGACTTGGCAGGAACGAAAATACTATAGCCTGATGTTAGATTCATACGGCATCTGGAATTTACCCAATAATAAAATATACGACAAGGGTACAGAGAAAACGTTTATGGGGGCAATTTGTATTGTGAAAAAGCCCTCGTGAGAATCGATGCTGACAGATTTCGATTTTACTTATGGAGGTAATGAATTATGTTTAAATTCATGGTGTGGTTTTCAGCCGCCGTCACCATAGGTTTTATAGTGTTATTGGTGTTTGACTACGGTTGATCAAAGCTTATAAGAACTGACATGAAGCTATCTCGATCATTGGTAAAGGCGTTTCTGATTTTTCCGTTGAATGTGATGGGGGTGATACCAGCTCTTCTGATCTGGTGTTCGCGACCCGGGGGAGTTTTTGAGCGTTTCCCATACGATTTTAATAGCTGGAAATTTTTTGCCGGAACTTTGTTGATCACATCAGGTGCGGGACTGTGCTGGAAAACGGTCTCCCTGTTCACCGAGGTGGGTGAAGGCACCCCTGCCCCGTTTGACCCACCCAGAAAACTAGTGGTCGAAGGACCCTATATCTATTTGCGCAATCCCATGATGGTTGGGGTCTGGCTGGTTTTGTTGGGAGAGTCTCTTGTTTTTGGTTCGATTCTCTTAGGCGCGTGGTTTATGGTCTTTTGTGGGTTGTGCCTGATTCTTATTCCCGTTTGGGAAGAGCCGGATCTTGAAAAAAGATTTGGCGAACCTTATAGAGAATACGAGCACAAGGTGCCTCGCTGGATTCCAAAATTTTCACTTGATAAAAATGGACTGTGAGTGACGACGAAGAAAAATACGGCCTGATGGACTGGATTGGTTCCGCGATTGGAATTGTGGTTGCCGGGTTCATCATTTTTATTTTGATATGGCCGCTGATCGATCCTACGCCAGACAAATCTTCTTCGCTGAAAGAAAATATTCATAAGGCCACCGGAAAATAGGTTTTCAGTCGAACGGGGGTTGGGTTTTGCGTTTGTAGTCCTTGGCGGTCATATCCATTCGGCCTTTTATGAAACCCAACTTTCTTTCAGCTATCGCAATAGCATGATCGTTATTAGTTTCTCTTCCTAATCGTTTTGAGGTTTCAATTTCCTCAAGGGCTTTTTCCCAGTTCTTCAATTTTTCGTACACACTGATCAAATTCAAATGAGTCTGAATATGGTCTGGGGTAATGGCGAGTATCTTCTGATAGTATTGTACTGTTTCCTCAAGTTTCTGGTCGTACCAATATTCCAGGGCAATTTTAAAAAGAAGTTCCGTATCGCTGGGTTGTATGGATTCAGCCTTTAAGAATTCTGCCACGGCCAGATCGTTCCGGGTCATTTTCGAATAAACCTCTCCTAACCCTATTCGAGCTTGGAAGTTTTCAGGCTCCAAATCAAGGGATTTTTTAAAAGAATCGATCGCCTCACCTCTTTGATCCGCTTCACTATAGACCAGTCCCATCCGGTTATAAGCGGCAACTGACTTAGGGTCGAGGATGAGAACCTGACGCAGAACTTCAATTGCTTCATCATAAGCCCCGATTCTTTGTTTTTCCGTGGCACTTAGAATTAATTCTTCAGGGGTTTTGGGTTGAGAGGAGAGGTCGCTATTTTCCCCACAACCAAGTAAAAAAGCTAAAAGAGTAAGAGAGCTTGCTGTGCACCCTAAAATTTTCAGCACAAAAACAAACATGATTTTTTGCTGTTGAAATGATTCAAGTTAATTCATTCATATCTGATCCGGGTTGATTTGGCAAGAACCCTGGATCATTGTCACGATGAACTGGCACTTTAATAATGGCGCTGGGTTCATTATAATCAGTTTGATCTTTAATTGGGAGAACTGAATCCGATCGGAGATATAATTCTTAAAAAACCTGGGTATTAATGCCCTTATAGAATAGGAATAAACCATGTCGGATGAACTTTTTTATCTAGAGGATGGAGATGGGGGGTTCGCAATTCCCTGCCAGCTTAAAATTGCTGAAGATTGTGTTCAGGCGGGAGAATTTTGTGAAAGCAAAGAAGACGCTCGTCACTGGGCTGAAGAAGAATGTTGGATTTTTTCGGGAGAATGGTATTTGTGCGTGGAATGCAACCAACAGATTATGCGTAACATTTCCAAACTGCAAACGAAAAAAATGAATTAACTACTCGCCTCAGAACTAAACTGGAAATAGCATTTACCCCCTTCAATTCGGGCTTGCCCCGACTCACGGAGTTCTATGAAATTAATCGAAGTGATCACGGATGAGAAAAACCTCCAACCGGTCATCAGCATCGCAGGGCAGCATGATTCAGAGGTCAACTGGGTAGGTTCCCCAGATATGCAGGGAAGACAATTGATCCGTATTCTGGTCAGCAATGAGAATCGACAATCGATACTGGATGCCTTGCAGGGTTTACTGGGGGAGTCTTCGAAAATTCTTGTTCTACCACTGGAAGCTGTGCTCCCGAGAAAAGAACCTGAACCTTCTGACCTGAAAACTAAAGAAACGGTCACCACCACGAGGGAAGAACTTTATAACAACATTGTCAAAAACGCACATCTAGACTCTACCTATCTTCTATTGGTTTTCCTCTCCACGGTTGTTGTAGCTATAGGCTTGCTGGAAGACAATGTTGCGGTGGTGATCGGGGCTATGGTGATAGCTCCGCTATTGGGGCCCAACTTGGCACTGGCGTTGGGTGCGGCTCTGGGTGATATGGCCCTGATGTGGAAAGCGATGAAAACCACCTCTGCAGGAGTCATCCTAGCATTATCGCTTTCCATTATTCTTGGAATCGTTTATCCGCTCAACTTAGACAGCCATGAGTTGATGGCTCGAACTGATGTGGGGTTGGACTCGGTAGTTCTGGCTTTGTCTTCAGGAGCAGCCGCCGTGGTCTCATTGACCATTGGGCTGAGCAGTGTATTGGTGGGGGTGATGGTTGCCGTAGCCTTACTGCCACCTACCGCTACTCTTGGAATTATGCTTGGTTCGGGGCATATAAAGCTTGCTGCGGGGGCGGCTTTGCTGTTAGCTGTTAATATTGTCTGCGTGAATCTGGCCGCCAAAGTTGTGTTCTGGGTCCGCGGCGTAAAACCGCGGAGTTGGCTTGAAAAGCAAAAGGCCAATCAGTCTATGACAACTTACTTGGTTATCTGGGTTCTCTCTTTGGTGATACTCCTGTTAATCATTTTTTTCCGCAAAGGACTGCTGAATATCTCCTAAATCTATGCTTGGGAAGTATTATAATTAACCTCATCTTTCAGAACTTACAAGAAAAGATTGAATCATGAAACTCAATATAAAAGCTTTTGCAATCACTTTTAGTTTGATCTGCGGGTTAGGGGTTTTCTCATTAACCTGGTGGATAATGATTTTAAATGGCATCGCTGAAGAAAAAACTTTTTTGAGCCTGATTTACCCTGGATACGAAATTAGCCCTGTTGGAAGCATTATAGGTTTGCTTTGGGGGTTGGGAGATGGCTTCTTTGGGGGATGGATATTTGCATGGTTATACAACCGTCTTGTCGACAAATGTACCCCTTCATAAGTCAAGAAAATTGTCGAGGTGGCACAAATGAATAAACAAAGTCATTAGGCTCTAGGCACGTTCCTTTTTCAGATTTTTTTGTTGGATTTAAAACAATTTTTCCATCCTGTTTTTCTATTGCCAATAGTTGTATATTCTTATTAAGGCACTTTTCCAATATGCTGTCATAATCGTTTCCAATAACATCCCCCATAATTTTCTGCAACTTGAAGCTCGACCATTTTTCCAGGCAGGCCTTCTTGTTTTCGCTTGAATAGCTCATTGCCTTAAGAAAGAATTCGGAAACCAGTCCTTCATGAAATATCATTTGTGCCAGAATGAGCTCTATGAGCTGATTGGTCGGAACAGGTTGGCTGATACCTATATCGTGGAACAGGTTCAGATTGTTTTCATGTCTCATTTCCGCAAGTATATGCAAAGAGCTCTTATTAAGACCTTTCTTAAACTGGCTTAGTAATTTTTTAGCAACCATCATTGTTTGGTCG
Source organism: Nitrospinaceae bacterium (assembly GCA_029261435.1). Lineage (GTDB taxonomy): Bacteria > Nitrospinota > Nitrospinia > Nitrospinales > VA-1 > LS-NOB. Next base: position 7,315 of record JAJDBI010000090.1, on the reverse strand, counting down.
TCAAGATAGACAGCATGCTCTTCCTCATCTCCTTTTCTTTCCGGAGCCAAAATAATCACCCTGGTAATTTTATTTAATAAGTCCTTATTGTTTTCAATAAACTTATCTTCAAACGATTCCGAAGGTATTGTTTTATAAGCACATGCTGGATCGGAGGTTTTCGTTTTTTCCGTTGTTATGTAGTACAGGCTTTCACAGAAAGGGGCGATCGTCTCCATTATCAATTTTGCCATTTCAATATTTCCAATAACCATGATGTTTTCACTTTTAGAAATAAAAGAGGTTCCCTTATCATTTTGAAAGACATTGCTATTTACTTTGATGTCTTCAGGTTGGGAGTGTTCATCACTTACGTAATTATTTTTCACTACCAATATTTGATCTGTTTCTTGTATTGTATAGTTTTTATCAGAACCAAAGGGGTTTACTACATAGGGACTATTTTCCCTAAACTCAAGCTCCAAAGGCTCATGCTCTGTTTTCTCATCTCCTTTGTAAACTGCCAATAGAAGCATATTATGTTTTCGCAGTCCTAGCAGGGCACTTTTAAAATCCCTTTGTAAGAAAACATTCCTCATTGAGCTAAGTGAGGGGTGGCTGGCCGGTATCATCTGTGCGTGGCAAAATGAATCAACTGATAACAACTTTAAAAGAATGTCGCTAATCCCTGGGTTAAGGCAGGCATGGGCAATCATTCTAGCTGGTATTTGATGAAGGCAAACTAATTTTTTGACACCGCTCTCAATAAAGAATGGTTTGTTTTCAGGAAAATACAGCTCCGCGATAACAGAGATGCCTTCATCACCGGTCTCTTTGCGTACTTCTTTCAAAGCAGTTGCAGTGAAGACGCTTCGAAAATTATTCCGCTTAATTTTTTTACTGTCGGCAACGACGACAGCGCGGGAACATTTTTGCAGGTTGATCTTTTTCAATACTTCATAGTCAGAACTGATACCCTTATAATAGTAAACACGCCCTGGTTTAAAATTAAACTTCTCTAGAGGTTTATCCCCTTCTATTTCTGCTATAACTAGCACCTTTTGATCATTCCTTGGAGCAAAGGAGGAGGTGATCTGCTGTATGATGGTCGGAACTCGGTCATTCCAACCGCATATAAGCACATAGTTCTTCAGCTTAGGAACTAATACACCCTTCAGTTCCTTTTCATATCTACGATTTTTTTGAATAATTTGATGGACAAGTAAAAACACCACTCCCAACACTGTTAGGACAGGTAAAATTATCGCCCCTAGTTTGCCAAAATAATGGTTAGGAAAAATACCTTGACTATATCCGGCAACGGCAAAAGCCATTAACCAGTATATAATTTCAAAAAGAGGCTTACCGGCAAAGGGATTCTCAACATCAAAATGCATTGAGTACTGTTTCTCAAAATGTGAGATCATTATTGCGTCCAACATTAAAAATGTCAGAAATACCCAGAAGGCAATTGCGAATCCCGATCCCGAAATATACTTAATTACAAAGTTCCAGCAATTTCGAAACGCAGGCCTGTGATAACATTTTTGAATAAAATCATTTTCACGTATTCTAGTGAGCCAAGGGAAGCGCACTGTGAGTTGATCTAAAACTATGGAAATCGAAATCAACAGTAAAAATATCAGCGCAAACCAGTAGCGCCAATCTGTGCTAGCCAGGATTCCTTCTTCCGAAAAATATTGCTCTGCTCCTGAGTGCAGGTCCGCAGAAACTTTTCGAACCATAATATCCCGCCTGAAAAATGATAACCTTTGGTTCACGTCTTTTTTTACTTCTTTCTCTATTTTTAGTTGGTTTTCATAAATAGCTTTTGTGAAGTCATAAGCATCCTTTCGGCTTAAGCCGTATTGACTTTCAGGGGTGCGCGCCACTAAAACAGCTCTGGTGAATAATACGTTTACTTTATTGCCTCGAATAAGTTTGTTTTCATAACTGTAGTAAGGGTTTTCATTTTTTATTCGTCTTATCATTTCCTTATCAATGGAGACTAATTTAAGCCTGGAATCTAAATTCATAGCTCCTGAAGTAATGAAAATAGCATCAATGCTCTTATCCTTTTTATCTAACAGCTTTTCTATTGCTACAGATGAACCCTCCTCCTCATAAACAAGATTAATTTCATTTTGCTTTATCTTAAAAAAACCTAAAATATCTAAAGCATTGGCCTTGTTTCCGCTATCGTCTTTACCGATGTACACTTTTTTATTTTGCAAATTGAAGACACTATTAATTTCGCTATCTTCTCGCACCAAAATTTGAATATATTCCGGAAATAGAGCCAAGAGAATTTTCAATTCTTGAGCGCCCTCTATTCCATCAGTTTTTGCTTTTAATAAAACATCATTTTGAATGATGGCAAAATCATTTGTGCCAGCGATCAACCTTTTTATGTTGTCAACAGACCCGTTAGTTACTTTCACCCCTTCTTTATTTTGTTTTAAAATTTTGAAAATGGCTTCACCAACTGGGTGGTAGTTTCCACCTTCGGAAGCCGTGGCGATAGTAAATCCGTATGCAAAATTTGGCGTTAGGAGTATGAAAATAATTAATAGTAAGGCTCTTAATCTCAATTGGGTTTCCTGGTAGATGCGTAAAGTTTTCTTCATAATTGCGGGCTCTCAATAGAAATTAACCAAGACCGAACAAATGAGTATGTAATTATTTTTTCGGATTGAGTTCCGACTATAACATTTATCCGCATTCCTGCAAATAAAACCCTATTTTCTGAATGATGAATTTAGAAAAACAGCATATCTGATTATTTTATAAGGTCTTATTTTTACGAGGGCGTGGAGATTATTCCCCTGGCCTTATCTTATAGCTACTATATTCGATAGAGATTCCTGAATATCCTTTGAGGTAAACGACAAATTTTTCGCAAGGTAAAACTTCTATAATCATAAAACTATCAAATTTGGATCTGAATGGATTAATCTAATCTGTGTTTTCTCTAATAAAGATAGTGGCTAAAAAATTTGCCTTCTGATCCTGGGTAAATAGCAGAAAAACCCATTTAACAAGGCAGAAACCTAGGATCAAATCTTGTTACCAGTATTGGGGCTCAGTGGCTTGTTAGGACTGGCCGTTCTAAAGTATCCGACCTCTCATCGTCTCAATATTCCATATACAGAAAAACTATCCACCTTTTGGAACACCTGAGTCCCATCAAACCAGTCATACATTATTGCGTGGAGAAAGATTTTGTGACAGGGATATATCAGGAGTCAATCGATCAATTCTTTCTCAAGTCTGATGGATTTTTTCAAGCAGTTGCCCTAGTCTGTAAAAAATAGGAATACACACCACTCTACTGGCAGATCAATATTTCCGGGGAGTGATTAGTTATGCCTTCGAGTTTTCAAGACCCTTTTAGTTCTTTTCTTGCTGACAAGACTCTGTCTATTCCATTGGGACAGGTCCTTCTTTTTACCCTGCTGATGACTCTCTGTCTGCTTTTCGGGAGACACAAACTGGGCCTGTTGATATCGTACGCATTTGTGTTTTTTTGGGGATTTATTTTCAACAGGAGCTATTTTGTTGATTTGCTGGGTAACACCAGCAGCGGTCTTTATATCTATGGGCTGTCCGGGTTAGTGATGGCTGTACTTGCTGTTATCGGTATGTTTAATCGAACCTGAAGGTTGTTGTGGTGCGATTAAAATAGCCCAACGAGAAACCTGCTTCTTGCGGTATGGGCGCGATCACCCTATTCTTTAATCTTGTATTTTCTCATTATCAGTCGTCGTGTATCCCGGGCTTTTCCTATCCAGAAAAAGGTGTCCAACTCCATATAATACTCGAGGGCAAGGTCAACATGTTCCATGGCTTTTTTCCCGTTGTCCTGATTGGCATAAACCACCGCCAGGTTATAGTGAACACCGGGCACATTTTCGTCCACTTCCATGGCTTTATCCAGATACTTTTTAGCCTCTTGGTAATTTTTATCCTTGATAAGGGCGGCAGATAATTTTTTCATCGTCTCCACATCATCAGGGGCGAGGCGGTGAGCTTCTAATAGTACCTTGATGCTTTCTTTAACTTTTCCCTGTCTCAAATAAATTTCACCAATCACGCGATAGGGAACTTGCAGTTTCGGGTTTTTCTTTAAAGCATCACGAGACAATCTGACGGCTTCGGAAAACTCCTTACGTCGATAATGGACTTCACCCAAAATCGCATTTGCCTCTGGCAGGGTGGGGTCAATTTCAAGGATTTCATTGGCCTTTTCCCGGGCTTTTAAAAGCTGATCTGTCGCGATTAACACCTGTGCATAGAAATACAGGGCTTCAATGTCTTTGGGGTACTGGGCCAGAAAATATTCTACTGCGCTTTTAGCTTTATCGTAGTTTTCTTCATCAAAAGCTTTTTTAGCATCCACCATTTTGGCGCGGTCAGGCTCTGCATTTTTTTCACCCTCCTCACTTCCACAAGAAACCAGGAAGAAAACTGAGAGCAAAACAACTGCCCAGAATTTAAAATCTTGAAATCTGAGTGAGGGGCCGCGTGTTAATGAAGGAAGCATGGTTTTTGTATTTGGGAAACGGATGAATAAAAACTGGATCGACTTATTGTTTTTTCATGGATTGTAGAAGTTGATTCTAATCTGGCAACATTCATCTGTCAAACATTCCCGGATTTTGAGAGGGTAAAATGGAACTCTAATCCCACTGCGAAGAGTTGATGAAGAAAGTAATGCCTGTCTTATCAATCATCTCCGATCAAATGTAAAATGACCTCTCTATTATGGAGATGGGTGCGATGTTCGAACAAATATATTCCCTGCCAGATACCCAGGCATGGCTCATTCCCCTGAACCGGTATGGACAATTGAGTCTGAGTGAGCGCGGATCGTATGTGTGCCGGCATATCGTCCGGGCCTTCTGCGCGGTGCTGAAAAAGGGAATCTCCATCGGGAACCAGTCTATTGAAAAACTGATTTAAATCTTCCAAAACATCCGGATCGGCATTCTCCTGAATTAATAAAGAAGCCGAGGTATGAGGCATAAATAGCGTCAATAGGCCGGATTCAATATCTTGCTGATGGACCCAGTCACAAACCTTACGGCTAATACAATAAATACCACGTCCCTTTGTTGAAACTGAAAATCTGAATTGAACCTGTCTCATTTCTCAACCTTAAAAACAATGATTTATAATCTTTTATCGGTCTCCCCCTCTCGACTTTAGAGAGATTTCAAGCTATCATTTTAACATCATAGAATGAAAGTGCTCCACCTGCTCCGCCATAATGGACGAACCTTTTAACTGGTTCAAAACTAATTTTTCAGGGGAGATAATATGTCCTTACCCGCAGATAAAGAAGTGAGTTTCAGGGAAAGTGTAAATCTTTGCTGTGATCTGGCTATGACCACTCTGGACATACCAGACGGTATGGCCAAATATATCCGGAATGTGAACAATGTGTATCAGGTTCGGTTTCCGGTCAAAATTAAAGGACAAGTTGAAACTTTCATCGGCTGGCGAGCCGTCCATAGTGATCACAAATTGCCAGCAAAAGGCGGCATCCGATTTGCTCCGAATGTGAATCAGGATGAAGTGGAAGCCCTCGCGGCCTTAATGTCTTACAAATGTGCTTTGGTTGATGTTCCGTTTGGGGGATCCAAGGGTGGATTGCTGATCGATCCTAAAAAATATGAACGTGACGAAATGGAACGAATCACCCGACGTTTTGCTTTTGAGTTGATTCAAAAAGATTATATTGGATCAGCAACGAATGTACCGGCTCCTGATATGGGTACAGGTCAGCGCGAGATGGCATGGATCGTCAGCACCTATGCTTCTCATCGTCATGGAGATATCAATCAACTGGGTTGTGTTACTGGCAAACCTGTTTCGATGGGAGGCATCCAGGGGCGTGTCGAAGCTACTGGCAGAGGAGTGGTATTCGGACTCAGAGAATTTTTCCGCCATCCTGAAGATGTCAAGAAAGCAGGGTTGCAGGGAAACTCATTGGAAGGAAAAAAGGTCATTATTCAGGGATTGGGGAATGTGGGTTATTACACCGCTAACATTCTTCAGCAAGAAGACCAGGCTAAAATTATTGCAATTCTTGAATGGGATGGGGGCTTGTATGATCCTAATGGACTCGATGTCGACGATGTTTTTCAATATAAGGTGAATAACAAGGGAGGGGTCACGGGTTACCCTAAAGCTGAATATTTTGAGGACAGCAAATCTCTTCTGGAAAGGGAATGCGATATTCTGATTCCAGCCGCGATGGAAGCTGTGATCAATCGAAGTAATGCCTCAAAAATTCAGGCAAAACTGATCGCCGAAGCCGCCAACGGGCCTGTCACATTTGCCGCTGAAACAGTATTAAAAGAAAAAGGAATTGTTATTATTCCCGATGTCTATCTCAATGCCGGTGGCGTAACGGTTTCTTATTTTGAATGGATCAAGAATCTTTCACATATCCGTTTTGGCCGTATGCAGAGGCGATACGAAGAAAGCCAGAGTCAGCTTATTATTCAGGCCATTGAGGCATCAGGGAACAAACTTCCCCGAGAGTTGATAGAGAAGCTCAGCCAGGGAGCGAGCGAAATTGATCTCGTTCGATCCGGTCTCGATGACACCATGCGTAAAGCGTTTCAAGATATTCGAGAACGCTATTGGGCTAATGATAAAATTGAAAGCTATCGTACTGCTGCAATGGCCCTGGCGATTGAGAAAATTGCCACCAGTTACGCCACCATGGGAATCTATCCTTAAATGATGGAATAGCAGTCTTTAACCTCAAAAGCTATTTAGTCAAGTTCAGTCTATAGACAGGAACAGAGCCTCTAAGGGTTTCCGCTGCACCATTGGTTTTCCAGCCGCGACGTTGAAGAATGCTTTCGGCGGTGTTTGTTGAGCAATAAATAAATTTAAAACCCAATTGCCGGGCTTCTTTCTCTATAGCTTCTATGAGTGCCTTACCGACCCCTTGGTAGCGGTGGACTTCATCAACCAACAGAGCCGACATCCACGGCCCATCACTCCACTTGCTTCCCACAGATTTTGTTTTGAGAGCACCGGTTCCTAAAACAGTGTTGTTTTCGGACAATGCAATCAGACAAATAGGAAGGACATTGCAACTCGAACATTCTTCAAGGTCCTGCTTTGCATTTCCTTGCCCCCCGGGTCCATACCAAGGGGTCCATTCGTCTATGAACCATTGGGTTAAAATTGGGATTACTGATGGTTTTTCCATCAAATGAACAATGCGAATATGATTATTCATTAGAAAAGCCTGCTCATCCGGTTCCGCATTCGTGGCCCGACTCGAAACACAGACCGTCAGGAGTTCCTCCTTCAG
>JAJDBI010000089.1 GCA_029261435.1 Nitrospinaceae bacterium | reverse complement strand
ACCGATATTTATCACCACAAGAAAGACAAACTGCCCTGTCTCTATCGCGTTCCCTTCAGGAAGCTAGCGAGAATATCAGGCAAGGCACCACATCAGCTAAGACGATCAGCGATTCAATCCGGCAAGGTCTGTCAGGTAAAGAAGGAGTAGAAATCGACTATATTTCCATTTGCGACCCAAAAAGTTTTAAGAAAAAAGAACAAATCTGTGGCAGAACACTGATCGCCCTTGCGGTGAAAGTCGGTCCGTCACGTCTTATTGATAATTGCATTATCGAGGAAATCTGATGCAAAGAATTATGCTTAAGTCCAAACTTCACCGTGCCCGTGTAACGGCAACGGAAATTGATTATGAAGGTAGTATCGCCATTGATGAGGACCTGCTGGATAGAGTCGGCATTCTGCCTCTCGAACAGGTTCATATCTTTAACATTAACAGTGGGGCCCGGTTCATCACCTATGTCATCACCGCCGAACGCGGTTCTGGAATTTTCTCAATCAATGGAGCGGCCGCCCGTCTGGCGCAGATAAATGATCGCATCATCGTCGCGGCTTATGGTATGATAGATACTGATCAGGAAAAGCATAATGCTCAGGTCACCCTTCTCGACGAGAGCAATAGAGTCGTTGAAGGCTAATGTGTATTTTATAATCCTGTATCGAACCCAATCATTCGTTTTTTAAGGAAGAGGTTACCTTGACCGATCTTTTTATATATGCCGCAGCTGGATTCATGGTCTGGATGTGTCTGGACTGCATCCAACGCCGCGAACATTTTATCTGGATCATTATCATGATCATCCTTTTCCCTGTCGGAGCGTTTGCCTACTTCTTTGTAGTGAAAAACCGTGCCGGTGGTAGTAGTGCCGGAGGAAAAACTGGATTCACTTCCCCCACTCCTATCCGCAAGGAAGTTGAAACAGAAGAGACCCTGCAACTCAAGCAACTGATCAAACAATATAATAAAGCCTTTCACTACGAAAAACTCGGTCAGACCTATTCCGAGCAGAAAAAATTCGATCTGGCTATTCCACAATTTGAAGAAGCCATCCAGCGTGACCCCGAAATGCTGGAAGCTCGCTATGGATTAGCTAAATGTTATCACGGAATGGGTAACTACGAAGAAGCCGCCGTTGCCTTGGAAAAACTCACCGCTATCGACAAAAAATACGACTATGGCAATGCCATTTTCGGGCTGGCAGAGAGCTATCGATTAGCTGGCAACGAAGAAAAAGCTCTGGAAAAATACGGCGAAGTCATCAACTCCTTCCACTTTTTTAAAGCTTATTACCACTACGCTAAACTTCTCGACAATAGCGGCAAAAAACAGGAAGCCATCGATTATATGAAAAACATCATTGGCTCTTCCAAAGATCTACCCGATTATAAGCTCGAAAAAGAGCGGTTCTGGATTGATGAAGCTTATAAGTTTTTAAGAAAAAACGGCGTTGAACTGGCCTGACCCCGTATTACCTACTCGGCTCAAAAGTCATGACAATTCTTTCTGAAAATTTAAAAGTTCTCCGAAAAAAACTCAACTGCACACAGATGGCCCTGTCAGAAGTCCTCGAAATCGGATTCAGGACCTACGTTCGATACGAAGCAGGGGAAAGAGATGCACCGGTTTCGGTCATGGTCAAGCTAGCTAAACTGGGGAATGTATCACTCGACAGACTCCTGACCACTAAAATACTTCCCGAAGATCTCGACACTCCAGATCAGGCAAAACCACAATCCACAATCCATAATCCAGAAGTGATCGGCGGTGGAATTGAAGAGGGACGCTTGATGCTCAAAGGGTACCTCAACGATAACCTCGTGACCACCAACAAGGACGAACAAAAACTACTCACCCTGTTCCGAAAAGCCAACCACCCAAGTCGAAAAAAGTTCCTGCTTGATTTGGAATGGGTGTTCAACAATACCCGCAGATCGCGCCTGACAGGTGTCAAAAAAATCCCCCGCAAACAGGAAAAAGAACAAACCGCCGTTAAACTAAAAAACCTCGCCAAAAATATAAAAAAAATAACCGTCCGCGGCTGACTGACAAGGTCCTGCTGGTAACTAGCAATAACGACTTACTGGCAATATGAGGTGAGCTCGGCTCAATTTTCCATAATTGCGAGAACAAAGTGAAGCCGTGATATCATCATCTCCACTTTTGTGCACTGACAGGATAAACCCAGAGATAGTTGGATCGCCACACTCCTTTCAGTCGTTCGTGTTGACGTCTCGTCGGAAAATTAAGAATCTGCCCCTGATAAAGGGGATTGAGGAATAAGCTTGAGCGAAATCTATCTAGACAATCCTTTAGTCAATAGTAAGCCTCACCCTTTATAAAAAAATTCTCCCGTTAATATATAGTAGCACCACAATTAACATTAGGAGCGCACATGCAAACCATCCAATTACCAGAACTGAGCATCGTCTTCCTTCCAACTGCATTTCTCATAGCAGTTATGTTCCACTGGAAACTCAAGGCCTGGGTTGGCATTTACGCCAATATTCGCATGCTCCTCCAGTTGCTATTGGTAGGATATTTTCTCACTTACATCTTCGATACTACTCAACCCATAGTCATTGTAGTACTGGTGGTAACAATGATTGGAGTTTCTGCGTGGATAGCACTCAGGTCGTTCGAGAAGTGCGACGCTAAAACCTACCTCATCGTTCTGACCTCTATCGGGGTACCTGGGCTAATTCTCCTGACTGCTGTGACACAAATTGTTTTGGACATGCCACGATGGTTCGAACCAAACCTGTTAATACCAATTGCCGGAATGATCTTTGCCAATTCAATGAATACAGTCAGTCTGGCAGCAGAACGTTTCGAATCAGAAATCAAGCGGAGTGAATGTTATACAAATGCAAGGCGAACTGCTTTAGATGCCGCACTTATTCCGCAGATAAATAGTCTCTTTGCTGTCGGATTCGTCGCACTGCCGGGAATGATGACTGGCCAGATTCTTTCCGGCGTTGACCCGATCATTGCAGTGCGCTATCAAATCATGGTCATGTGGATGACATTTGGAGCAGGAGGCTTAGCAGCTGTGATGTATCTTATGATGCAAGCACGAATTGTCAGGCAAAAGGTGAGCTGAAAAGACATTCGGTAACAGCTCCTTCGGAGTGATATCAGCAGTTATCTGAACAGACACAGATATTGAGTTCCTTAAAACATAAAAATATTGTTATTGAGTGCTTCCCTTTTCTTCGCAGCTAAATTCTGTTTCAGAAATCCAGTGGATCTTCAGGTAGTGAGGAATTTTTGTTTTGCGATCAATCTTTGCCGACTGAATCTGCTCAGTAGTCAGGTTCATGGAATAACGCAAGACAGCCTGATTTAGGTTCGCCAATTGCAAATGGGCTCCCTGCATCATGGCTGATGACAGATATGCTTCCGCAAGGTTGGCCTCAGAAAGCAAGGTGTCCCGAAGGTCGGACTTGAAGAACCTCGCCTCTTGGAGATTGGAGTTTCTCATATCCGTTTTTCTGAGATCAGCTTCGCTGAAATCGACTTCACGGAGATCGAGGTCACTGAAATCAACTTTTCTTAAGTTAGCTTTCTGGAAAGTGCATCCGCGAAATTCGGCACCTTTAAATATCACTCCCCGGCAATCCGTTTCGTTGAGGTTGGCCCCTTTCAAATCCGCCTCTATGAAGAAGGCTTTGCCAAGATCCGCACCCTGCAAATTGGCATCACTGAGCTTGGCCCCATCTAACAAGGCTTTTTTGAGGTCAGCTTTCCTAAGGTTGGCTTCTTTGAGGTCAGCACCCTCAAGATCAGGCTGGATGTTTCGATAATCTTCCCTCCAGCGGTTCCATTCCTCTATAGATTTTTTGAGAAGGGTGACATGTCCGGGATTAGCCAATTATTTGCAAGTCCTCTATTTTGCGGCACAGTTACTGTTCTTTTATCCTTATCAGCATTGTCTCACTGTCTTACGTCATCATACTTTATTGTCACTACGGAGGGCTACTTTCTCAGGAATTTTTTCAGGATGTCGTCCATATCGAACAACAAGGAGATGGGTCTTCCATGTGGACAAGTGTAAGGCATGGAAGTTTGTTCCAGATCGAAGATGAGTTTTCTTATCTGATCGAGGTTGAGAGTGTGGTTGACCTTGATGGCGTTTCGACACGACATCATGATCAACACATCTTCGTATTTTTCATTGAGGACATCCTCGTGCGCATCTTTAGGAAGTGATTCAATCGTTTCGCGCAGAAGTTTTTCGTGGTCGCCATTTTTGAGTATTGCCGGGACGGATCGGAGTAAAAACTCATTCTTGCCAAACAACTCCAGCTCCAAACCAAGGTCGAGCAATCGTGTCAGATGTGGCGTCAACACTTCTGTTTCCTCTGGAGAAAGTTCGATGGGAAGAGGAAACAAAAGCTTCTGAACCTCTACCTTGCGATTTTTAGCAGCAGAGCGAAACCGTTCATATAAAATTCTTTCATGGGCCACATGTTGATCGACAACCAGCACTCCCTGTTTGCCTTGCATGATGATGAAAGACCTGTCCAACTGCCCCAGGGGTTCAAACTCCGAATAAATAAGGTTAGACACGGGTGTCGGTGCTTTATCGAACCAAGTTACCTGTTGCGTTGATTCCGAATCTGGCCTCAACATGGTTCTTAATGCCTGTGACAGATCCCCCTGAACCGGCGGAGGCGATGTCCATTGCGGTGGTTGATAACTGGGTCGCGGCGAATAGGATTGAGATGGCTCTTGTAGAGGTATATCTGTTTCGTCTCGTGCTGTTAAATCGACTTGCTGATTTTTTTCCAGAGCCGCACGAACCCCATGAGCTACGAATTGATGCACATCCTGTTGAAACGCGAAGCGGACTTCTGCTTTGGATGGATGGACATTCACATCCAGTAACTTCGGGTCCATCATCAAATATAGAAACATTGCAGGGTGCTGGCCTTTAGGCAACAGATGACTATATCCCTGCTGGGTGGCATGCAGAATGACCTTATCGCGCACAAACCGGCCATTGATAAAACAATACTGAGCGTTCCGGCTGGAGCGCGTATAAACAGGGCTCGACACAAATCCGCTTAAATGGTAATCCCCTGATTGAGCTTCCACCTCCAGCAGAGATTTTGCAAGGTCGGGTCCGAACAACTCCGCGATCCGGTAATGCAGCTGGTCCGTAGGAAGAGTATTGATCACCTCGCGGCCATTATGAGTTAAGTGAAACTGGATATGAGGATTTGCCAGTGCCTGTTGCGTGATCACCTGAGTGATGTGGGAGAACTCTGTGGAATCGCCTTTTAAGAATTTACTGCGCGCAGGGGTCACATAAAAAAGTTGTGCCACTTCAAGCGTCGTTCCCCGGGGACAGGCCACATCTTTTTGTTCCACAAGCTCACCACCTTCCACGACGATCAACTTGCCACCTTCACTTTCGCTCCTTGCACTGGTGCAACGCACCTTTGCCACTGACGCTATGCTGGGCAAGGCTTCACCGCGAAACCCTAATGACTGGATACTCTCAAGATCTTCAAATCGGGAAATCTTGCTGGTAGCATGGCGTGAAAAAGCCAACAGACATTCTTCCGGGGCCATGCCCATACCATTATCCATAATTCGTATTTTCTTTTTCCCTCCGCCTTCAATATCCAGACGAATCAGGGTCGCTCCGGCATCGATGGAGTTTTCGACAAGTTCTTTGACCACGGAAGCAGGACGTTCCACCACTTCTCCCGCAGCAATCTGGTTAGCCAGATCGTCAGAAAGCACACGAATTTGCGGAACTGCTTTTTTAGCGGGAATAGACATGAAAACCCTTCAGTTTAATCGAGGAAGACCCGATCATTTTTTAAAGCAATTCGGAAACGATTGCAAGTCAATTGGTGATATGATGGTAACGATGCAATACGGAGACACCCCGTTGGACAATCATTTCTTCGAGAAAAATATCCAGTCATTGAAAATCTGTACTTCTCAGTCGGGAAGTCTTCCTGAAACCTTTTCTGATAAAGTTTCAGTGCTTTCTACTTCTGCCGGTCATCCAACCCTTCGTTTTGAAAATATACTGCTACATAGCAGCTATGACCCGGAAAAGGAGGCTGTTCGCTTCGCCGAAAAATTAGAACCCGGAGCCCGTGTCTGTCTGTATGGTTTTGGTCTGGGTTACCATATCAAGACCATTCTTGAAAAAATCGGCCCTGAAGGATACCTTCTGGCTATCGAGCTTAATCTCGATATTCTTACAGCAGCTTTGCAACTGAAGAACCAGTCAGAGGTTTTTGAAGATCGACGTTTCCGTCTAGTTTATGGTACCGATGAGGCCATGGTGTCCCGTGAAATCGCTTATGAAATGGAACGTATCACCGATGATCATACCGACTCATTCGAAGTTTTGTTTCACGCCCCTTCCTTCAAATGCATTCCGACAACCTTTCCCTCGCTCACTAATGCTCTCGAAGTTTTATTGCTTGAGCGTCGGTTCCCGACAATATTTGGGAAACTGGAGAAAGCAAACTATTCATTAAATCAAAAGATCATAACCGACTCTCCGGGCATCAATATTTTAAAAAACTCAAGCCGAGGCAAGCCAGGTGTTTTAGTCAGTGCTGGGCCTTCTCTTGATTTTATACTTCCACACCTGCACCGAATTCAAAAAGATTTTTTGATCGCATGTGTGGACACTGCTTTACCTATTCTTGCAAAGAATAATATTCACCCTGATTATGTATTCTCCCTCGACCCGCAGTTGGATAGTACTGAGCATTTTATAGATTACCCCAAACGTAAAACAAAGCTGGTCTTCACACCGACCGTCAATCACAATGTACTGAAAAATTTTTCTGGTGAACGATACGTGGTTTACAAAGAGGGGTATCATCTATCAAAAGACAGTGCATCTGCCATGAAAAAAAAAGGCACCACGCAAGCAGGAGGTTCAGTAGCCTGCCTGGGACTAGACATGCTGATCCAATTTGGTTGTGACCCGATTTTTCTAACCGGTCAGGATTGTGCCTTTGCTGGAAATCGCTATTACTCCAACCATTCCCAGTTCAACCAGAAACTTCAAGGTAGAATCACAAGAATGATGCCTCTCGAAAAACTGCATCGGGAAAAAGCACAAGAGAAAAAACAACTCACGGTAAAAAGCACACAGGGGAATTCCCTACTCACCGATCAAGTCATGTATAGTTATTTACGTACACTCGAGCACATCATCAAGGCTAACCCCGACACCCGTGTCTTCAACCTATATTCCCACGGTGCTGAAATTGAAAAGGCACCGACCTTAGGCTCGGCGAACGAATTAAAATGTCGACCTTTTATTTCTACAACCTGACACTATGACTCCTTTCATAAAATATCTGCCTCATCTGGGACTTACCACCTTCATTCTTTTTCTCGCGGCAGACTATTTTCCTCCATCTCAAAATTCTGCCTCACTCGATTCAGTAAAGACTCAAAGCATGGAAGAAGGAAGTCATAATGAGGGAAGCCACAAAGAAGGTAGTAACGGAGAAGGAGAAAACCTTTCGCAAGAAGAGCGGGTACGCCGAATGGCAATTTTCCACTACAACGAGGGCAACATGTTTTATAAGAAAGAAGATTATAGCGAGGCCGTCATTCGCTATGAAAAAGCCCTGCACCATAACGAAAAATTCAAGGAAGCCCTCATTAATCTGAGCACTGCTTATTTAAAAACAAAAATTTTCGATAAAGCGTTGGAAACACTTCAGGAGGGACAAAATCAGTTCCCACAGGAACCTCTGTTTGATTACAATTTTGCCTGCTATTATTCTTTGAGAGGAAACCCGGGACCGGGTCTATTAGCTCTTCAGCAAGCCGTGAAGAAAGGATTCAAACAATTCGAACAAATAGAAAGCGATTCCGATCTCAGCAACCTGAGACAATCCGAAGAATATAAAACCTGGAAAGAAAGACTACCCCCTGCGCGAGCAACCTGAGCTTAAGACTCCGTTAAACGTACCTGACCAGAAGGATCAATCTTGAGCCCCACCTTACCACTCAACAAAGAGAACATGGGCGATCCTATTAACTCTTTTCGCCACCCCTGAAACAGGAAGTGTTC
>JAJDBI010000088.1 GCA_029261435.1 Nitrospinaceae bacterium | reverse complement strand
TCAGGGTGTTGTCATAATTGGAACGAAAGTCGACAGTGTCCTTTTTGATGTCCTGTAGCAAATAAGAAGTGATGGGTGTTAAACGGCCTTCTGTATAACGGTAGGCAGCCGGAGAATCTCCATCCATAGACCCAAAGTTTCCCTTTCCGTCTACCAAGGGATAACGCATGGAAAAGTCCTGGGCCATGCGTACCATCGATTCATAAGTGGATGCATCTCCATGCGGATGGTACTTACCGAGCACCTCACCGATGATCTTTGCGGATTTTACATGCTTGCTGGCAGAATTCATTCCCATACTTTCCATTGCAAACAAGATCCTGCGATGGATAGGTTTCAAACCATCGCGTACATCAGGAAGAGATCGAGAAACAATCGTTGAAAGCGCGTAAGTCAGAAACCTTGTTTCGAGTTCGTCTTGTAAATCGGAAGTTTTTTCCTGCCCCATGAAGTGATCCCGGATTGATTTGAAGTTTAAGAAAAGATGGGTGGTTAAGCTTGACGTTTGTGGTTTGCGGTCTTATACATTTGCCAGGCCAGTAGTTTTTGAGCCTGGTCGGGAGGTCTGTATTTCAAGTAATAGTTTCAATAAGTTAGAGTCTTTTTTCTTTTTGACCTTTTATTCTCATTAATCAGTAGATGTCCATATATTGTAGGTCTGATTTGTTTATATACAATATAGGAAATTATAAAGCAAGTGAAATCAAAGGTTAACGAAGGTCTCTTTTATAAACCTCCTAAAATAGTAACGCGATTCATTTCAGAGGGTTGAAATCTTTTTTAAGATAACACCATCTTATAGTGTCTGGTGAAGTCCTTAAATAGACTTTCACTTTTGCCCATAATTATTAAAGACCCATTATCGTTTGGGAAAATATTTTAGTTTAAGGAGCGATTCATGTCCGACCCCAAGCTACAAGAAAAAATAATTGATGCACTGAAGACGGTTCAAGACCCTGACTTGCATAAAGACATTGTCAGCCTTGGGTTTGTCAAGAATTTGAATATAGAAGGAGGTAGCGTCAAATTCGATGTTGAATTGACCACACCTGCCTGTCCGGTGAAAGAACAGTTGCGGACTGAATGTGAAACGAAGGTCCAGGCCATTGAAGGTGTTGAGAAGGTCGATGTGAATATGACTGCTGTTGTTCGTTCGACGGAGCACGCACAGCCGGTTTTGACCGGAGTTAAAAACATCATCGCTGTGGCAAGTGGGAAGGGCGGGGTGGGAAAATCCACAGTCAGCACCAATCTGGCCATTGCTCTGTCTATGACAGGTGCGCGTGTCGGTTTGATGGATGCAGATATTTATGGTCCTAGCATACCTCAAATGATGGGCATCCCGATTTCTTCACCAAAAGTGGGTGAGGAAAACAAGTTTTTCCCTCATGAGAAATATGGATTGAAAGTGGTTTCCGCCGCATTTCTGACAAAACAGGGACAACCCTTGATGCTTCGCGGCCCGATGTTGGGCGGCATCATCCAACAATTTCTGCAAAACGTGGAGTGGGGTGAGCTGGATTATCTGGTGATTGATTTGCCGCCTGGTACGGGTGACGTGCAATTAACTCTGACGCAGAAGGCGCCCATTTCAGGTGCAGTAGTCGTGACTACTCCGCAGGAGGTAAGTTTGATTGATGCGGATAAAGGGGTGAAAATGTTTCAGCAGGTCAAAGTGCCTCTTCTAGGTATCGTTGAGAACATGAGCTATTTTGTCTGTGACGGTTGCGATAAGAAACATCATATATTCAGGCAGGGCGGAGGAAAAACCTTGGCCGACAACTTTGAGATTCCTCTTCTTGGTGAAGTGCCGATTATCGAAGCCGTTGCAGAAGGTGGGGACTCTGGAGTTCCTATTGTAATGTCTAATCCTGAATCGCCCGCAAGTCATGCTTACAAAGACTTAGCAGGAAAGGTGGCAGCACAACTTAGTATCAATCAGGCTAACAGCGGAGAAAAAGTATCCGCGTCTTTTGAATTGGATTGGAAAAGTTAGAAAGGAATTACAATTATGACTCCCCCTGCACCCAAGAATATTAAACTGGTGGATGAGTCCACTCTGGGCATTTCCTGGAACGATGGGCACAACTCGGTATATTCGGTTAAAAAATTACGGGAAAGTTGTCCGTGCGCAAATTGTATCGATGAATGGAGTGGGGAAAAGTTAATAGCTCCGGGCTCAATCCCCAATGAAATTCGCCCGCGAAACCTTAAAGCTGTGGGACTTTATGCCATTCAGTTTGACTGGAGTGATGGGCACAGTACGGGATTCTATACGCATGAACTATTGCGTCAACTGTGTGAATGTGAAGCCTGTAAAAATAAAGTGACTGAAAACTAGACACTAACTCATTGATTTTGTGACAGGCTTGAAACATTGCTGAGGCAGAACTGCAATATAAGTTTGTCATAATCAAGAAGGATGGTTATCCCTCTGCTGTTACCTCCTCCCCCTTGCTACAAAATAGCGGAGGGATATCCAGACAAACTATCAAAGGCAATAAAAAGAATTTAGAGTGCTTGGGAATACAGACTCAGGTGCTCCAACCCGAACGGGAGTAGCGGTCAGGCTGCTCCCGTTTTTTATTTTACATTCAGGAATGCAAGTTGGTCGAGTGGTATTTAACTTATCCTAATAGGTTAGGCTTTATTTTCTTCATGGCTCAATTTTTCAATCATGTCCAGTATCCCACTTATATCAAACTTGTTTAACAAGTCCATCATAATAGCTGCCAGTTTATTATATTCCTCATCCTCGCAACGGAGCTTATTTATGGCAACCTCCAGTTTTGTAATACTGTGCATTTCAGCCGCCTCTTTAATTTCCAGTTGTAATTGTTCAGATAATGAAATCTGGGAAATGTCCAGGTTGAATATATCTAAAGACTTCTGCTCAGAGGATTCTTCATCGTCGTATTCGAATTCGATATCTAAAAGTTTGTGAAGGCAACTTGAGATTTGTTCTATACGAAAAGGTTTTGCAATAAACTCATGAGCACCTAATTGAATATATTGTTCTCTATTCTGATCTAATGCTGAAGCTGTGACGATGACTATTTTGAATCGGTGGTTCCCAAATTCCTTCCGGATTTCTTTGATGGCTTGTTCTCCATTCATAACAGGCATCCTCATATCCATGAAAATTATATCAGGAAGGGATTCCCTAACCTTTTCTAAACAATCTCTACCATCCACTGCTTGTTTCACGTCAACTTTCAAGTCTGTGAGAAATGTTGTCAACACATCGCGGTTTTCCTTGATATCATCAACCACGAGTGCTTTAACATTGTACCCTTCAGCAAGAAAAAGAATATTATTGAAACGCTCACTTCGCTTTTCTATACGACCAGTCGCTTTGGGTAAGTGTAAAGTAAAGTAAAAGCGAGATCCTTTACCCAAAGTTGATTCAAGCAATAGTTTTGAGCCCATTAGCTCCAATTGCTTGCTGGAAATAGCTAAACCCAGCCCGGTTCCTCCCATTTTTGATCCCGACTCTTCCTGATGAAATGGTTCAAAAATATACTGTTGATCCTTACTCGCAATCCCAATACCACTATCAATAACTTCAAATAAAAATCGTTGGTTATTTAGAGTTGAAACCCTAAACTCGACTTCTCCAGATTTCGTGAACTTCACAGCGTTGCCAATAAGGTTGATCAATATGGATCGTAATTTAACTTGATCTCCAAAAACAATGCAGGGCTCTTTAAACTTATCAACCTTCCAATTCAGTTGTTTCTGTTTGCATCGAAGTTCAAACATTGTTGACACTGCAAATATGATGTCTTTGAGGTCAAAGTTGATGGGGTAAAGTTCCATTTTTCCTGCTTCAATTTTTGATATATCCAAAACCTCATTGATAAGTTCGAGCAAATTTTTGCCACTGGAATCTATTGTCTGGATAGCCAGGCGCTGATCGGGCTCTAGATCCTTTCGATTCAGCAATATCTGTGAATAACCCAGGATGGCATTCATGGGAGTCCGAATCTCATGACTCATATTTGCTAGAAAGGTGGATTTAGCATTATTTGCTCGCTCAGACTCTTCTTTTAGATCTATGAGTTTCTTGTTGAGATTGTGGTACTGCTGGATTCTAAAAGAATGGTCGGTAACGTCCTGGATGGTGAATAGTGCCTCGTTATCACATTCTCCATCCCAGGAAAAAGATGTTACAACCGTTTGCAGGGTCTTTAGAGAGCCATTTGATAATGGACATGGGAAAATATGGGCGTGAAGCTGGGAAGAAAAAACAACTGGGGGTCCATTCTGGAACACTTGATCAATTCTACTTTTATAAACTCCGTTGTCCAGATGAGGGAAAATATCGAATATATTTTTGCCTGTAATCAATTCCTTTTTAATGCCAGTCCAGTTTTCAAGGCACTGATTCCAGAACCGAACAATATAGTCCTTTCTTAGAACAAATATCCCCTCATTAATATAGTCGAATATTGGAAGGCTGGATTGTTCTTTAGAGAAATTTGCGGTCATTATAAAGTTTGAGTATTAAATTGCATCAATAGCTGATAATAATTCTTGCAGATAACCAACTTTAAAAACTACAAGTAGTTTTCCATAAACCTCGAGGTTTTCAATTTGCATGGTTGTCGTGGCAATACATATATTGATTTCTTCCTCTGACTGTAAACCGATAATATCTTCTATCTTGCCTTCGTTGTACTCGGGTAAACCATAATCAATTGATTTATGGAGAACATTTGTGATTGAACCCATAAGACCATTGATGATCATATTCCCCACTTCACATAAGGTCCCTGCTCGAACAGGGTCCAGTTTCATGGGGCCTGGTTCTTCATGGGTCAGTGCTGCGACCAGAATGGCTGCACTATCGGGAGGGATCAAAAGCGAGACTTTGCCATCAAAAGAACCTGAAAAACTCATGTCCACACTGGATGATTCATCCAGGTTGATCGACTCTTTAATTTTTTCGAAATTTGAACTTGAAAATATTTCGACTTTAGGTATTTCGAGGTGAACTCTGGAGTCAACCATCTGGCTTAAGATGCTGGCTCCTCTCCCCACACCCATATTAAAAAGTTCCTTGATGGCATCCAACTGATCTGAAGTAAGTTTCATGAGCTCTTCTCTTCACCTAGAATTTTATTCAAAACTTCAAACATTTCTTTTTCGTCCGGAGGTTTGTTTAAGAAAAAATTAGCACCCAGTTCCAGGCACCTGCTTTTACTGGTTTCCTGAATATCTGAAGTTAACATCACGACTGGAAGGTTATTCCCTTTTTCCCTGAGAGCTTCTAGAAATCCAAAACCATCTAATTCTGGCATGAGGAGGTCACAAAAAATGACTTGAGGGTTACTGGACTCTAATTTCTCTAATCCCACTTTCCCGTTTTCAGCTTGAATGACCTGATGACCAGCTCCTTCCAAAATTCTGCTAATAAACTTTCTTTGAAAAGAAGAATCTTCAATTATCTGGATTAACGCCATAAAACCTCTTTTAAGAGTAAGCCCGTTATATATTTGTAAAACTTGTATAAAACAGAAATGGTACTGCGAATATGTCGAAAGGTTGTTGATTCCTTCTTGATAGGGAGTGATTTCTATTATCACTTACAATTACATTGTCTACGAACAATCTAATTGTTGCAAGCCTCTTCTGGAGGTTATTAGAATTCGATTAAAAGAAAAAAATCTATCAGTCAGATCCTTATATCTTCCGGGCTATTGCCACTAGAAATCTCTTGTCAGGCAGATTCAACTGGCTTGGGTTTTGATTCTGGGGAATTACTTTTTAGCTTTTCTTTGATGGATTGTACCAGTGTATAGAAAGAAGGAGTTAATAGTGTTCCGACTACAGCTGAGGCAAGCATTCCTCCCAAAATAACAATCCCCAGTGATTGGCGACTGTTTGCACCGGCACCGGTTGCCACCACAAGGGGCATGACCCCTAAAATAAAAGATATTGCTGTCATCATCACCGCGCGGAAACGCAGTCGTGCGGATTTTATCGCCGCTTCTTCAATGGACAAGCCATTTTCTCTTTGTATCTTGGCAAACTCTACTATTAAGATAGCGTTTTTAGAAGCCATTCCTACCAGCATGATAAGACCGATTTGAGCATAAATATCGAGTATGTGTCCGGTTTGTTGAGTGGTCACCAATGCTCCTGCCAAAGCGATCGGAACAGTTAATATGACTGCCCAGGGTATAGACCAGCTTTCGTATTGTGCCACCAGGAAGAGAAAAACAAAAATTAGAGCGAGAATAAAAATAATGTTTCCTTGTGAACCTGCTTTTATTTCCTGATAAGACATTCCCGACCACTCAAAAGTCATATTCTGTGGGAGGACCTGTTTCGCCAGTTTTTCAATGGCTGCAATGGATTGACCGGTACTGAACCCTGGTCCGGGACTTCCGTTCACTTTGGCAGCACGATACATGTTGTAACGAGTCAAAGATTCAGCGCCCAGAATAGGTGAGGTCTTTGTCAAAGTGGCCAGCGGAACCATCACTCCGTCAGAGCTCTTTACATGAATGCGGCCAATATCATCCGGGTCGTTTCTGTATTCTCTTTCAGCTTGGACTATTACCCGATATACCCGCCCAAATTTATTGAAGTCATTGACATATAGAGAACCCAGTTGAGCTTGCAATGTTGCAAAGATTTCACTGATGGGTATTCCCATGGCTTTTGCTTTCAATCGATCGATTTCTAATCCGACTTGTGGAACTTCCGCACTAAATGTGCTGAAAACATTACTCAACTCTTTAACCTGATTGGCTTCAAATACGAAGCCTCGCATGGCTGCGGAGAGTTCTTGAGGATCTCCACCCCTTAAATCTTGAAGTTGTAACTCAAAGCCGCTCGAGTTACCCAGACTTCGGATAGGAGGAGGGGTGAAAGCAATGGCTCTGGCTCCGGGAACCTGACTCATCATTCCCCACACCCTACCAACGAGAGCATCACTGGACAAATCCTTCGATTTGCGTTCTTCCCAGGGCTTTAAGATGTTGATGACCGTTGCTGAATTTGATTTATTCCCGCTGATCAAGCCAACACCAATCAGGGAAATAATATTATCAACCCCCGGTAGTTCTTTCATCATGTTCTCAACTTGAGTTGCGATAGCGTCTGTTCGATTTAAAGATGCTCCATCCGGAAGTTGCAGGTCTATAAAAATGACTCCCTGATCTTCTTGAGGTATAAACCCTGTGGCTGAGGATTTAAAAACCCAGTAGCCACCCCCGGCTATAAGAAGAATCAGCAAAACCGTGACTACAAAGCGTCTCACTATTAATTTCACAAATAATAGATAAGTGTTTGTGACCTGTTTGAAAATGAACTCAAACCAACGCAAGGCAAACCAGGGGGTACCCGTGCTTTTTCTTAAGAATATGGAGCATAAGGCAGGGCTTAGGGTCAAAGCATTAAGAGAAGAAAGCGTTACTGCGATAGAAAGGGTTACCGAAAACTGGCGGTAAAGTTGTCCCGAGATTCCCGACATGAATGCTACTGGAACAAAGACGGCCAACAAAACCAAAGTGGTGGCTATGACTGGGCCGGAAACTTCTGTCATAGCAATTTTTGCGGCTTCTTTAGGGGATAAGCCATCTTCAATATGACGTTGAGCATTTTCAACCACAACAATGGCATCATCCACCACGATACCAATGGCCAGGACAAGAGCAAAAAGGGTCAGTGTGTTAATGGAATATCCCATAGCCAGAAGGACGGCAAAAGTTCCTATTAATGAAACCGGGATAGCTGCCGCCGGGATTAATGTAGCGCGCCAATCCTGAATAAATATGTAGACGACGAAAATAACTAATGTTAAAGCTACGAAAAGTGTTTCTATCAGTTCTTTTAAAGAGTTGTTAATAAACCGTGTGGAGTCGTAGGGAACTACAAACTGAATGTCAGAAGGGAACTGTTTGGACAGACCTTCCATCTTATCTCTGATTCTTTGAGCTACATCCAGGGCATTGGCTTCAGGAAGTTGGTAGATCGCAAAATTTACCGCAGGCGAACCGTTCAGCCGAGAAAGGATTTCGAATGTTTGCGAACTGAGTTCCACGCGGGCGATATCACTCATTCTGACTACTGATCCATCTTCTTGAGCCAGAATAATAATATCTTCGAATTCAGAAACATCGATGAGCCGTCCTTTTGCTTGAATGGTGTATTGGAATTGTTGATCTTGAGCGGATGGAGCTTGCCCAACAATGCCGGCGGCGGCTTGCAGGTTCTGGTCCTTGATTGCTTGAACTACTTCATTACTTGTAATACCCAGGTTCACCATTCGATCTGGGTTCAACCAAATTCGGATTGAATAATCCAGTGCACCAAAAATTGAGACATTACTGACTCCAGGAACTCGAGACAGGACGTCTTTAACGTTTAGACTAATAAAATTGCTCAAGAATAATTGGTCGTAGGTTGAATTTGGGGAGGAGAAAGAGATGATCTGTAGAAACTCGGGAGATTGCTTTTTCACCGAAACTCCCGATCTGGTTACGTCTTCAGGGAGTTTGGGCGTAGCTAAAGAGACTCTATTCTGGACATTGACAGCAGCCATATCCCCATCGGTGCCGATTTCAAATGTGATGTCCAGAGTATAAACTCCGTTGTCCGTACTCTTTGAAGACATATAAATCATGTTCTCAACCCCATTGACCTGTTCTTCAATGGGGGCTGCAACAGTACTTTCAAGTACCGTTGCACTGGCGCCGGGATAAGAAGCTGTGACCTGAACGGTAGGGGGAGATATTTCTGGATACAGAGAAACGGGTAGTTGTGGTATGGAAACCAGACCCGCTATGACAATCACAATAGAAATGACAAAGGCGAAGCGCGGTCTTTCTATGAAAAAATGACTGAACATATTTCTATTTCCCCGTTTTCTTAGCTGGGGAAGGAGTGATCTGTACTATCGTGCCGGGTCGTACTTTTTGTGAGCCTTCTGATATCACCAATTCACCAACCTCCAGGCCGTGATTGATGACCCAGTTGGTCTCATGTTTATCACCAACCTTCACAGGGCGTTTTTGGACACTTTTATTAGCATCGACCACAAGAACAAATTTCCCCTTTTGATCTTCCTGTATAGCCTTCTGGGGAACGACTCGTTCCATCGTAGTGTCGTCTCTTCTCACTAGCACTTTTACAAATTGTCCAGGCATTAATATACGGCGGTTGTGAGATAAATTGTTCTGCCCAGGCAATACATTTTTAGCCGGGTTGGCGAATATCGCCCGGATGGTTACTGTCCCGGTTTTTTCATCCACTAGATGGCTGACAAAATCTTCTGTGCCTTCGAAGGGGTACATTGTGCCATTGGACAGCTGAATTTTTGGGATGAAGGTGGTGGCTTTTCCCTTCTTAATCTGGTTTTGGAATTCTGTGAGTACCCCAGCCTCACTCACAGTAAACAAAACATAGACAGGATCCATTTGCACGATGGTTGCAAGAGTACCTGAATTTACTGAAACCAGATTCCCTTCATCCACAGAAACCCGGCCGATTTTACCGTTAATTGGTGATCGTATCTCTGTATAGCTTAGGTTCAGCTTTGCCTTTTCAAGGTTAGCGTTTGCTTCCATCAATTCGGCTTCAGCCCTTAAATGGTCACTATTGGCCTTGTCCAAATCGCTTTGAGAAACAGCTCCTTTCCTTACGGATTTAACTCTGTTTAAGTAGGACTTTGCATTGGCCAGCTTTGCATTTGCCTCGGTAACTTTGGCCTCAGCAGCTTTTACTTCAATTTTGTAAGGAGACTGTTCAATAATAAATAAAAGATCGCCTTTATTTACCTCTTCACCCTCTTTAAATTTTCTTTTTTCCAGATAGCCTGTGACACGGGCTACCAGATTCACTGTTTTCAAGGCCGCCGTACGGCCTACCAGTTCGTAAGTCTTGGTCACCCGGTTTTTAATTACCGGGGTAACCGTCACTAATGGTGGTGGTCTTTTTGGTTGTGAGGCTGCAACGTTTTTTTCGTTTTCACAGCCTCCAAGCAGAAAAGAAATGGAGATCAATAGTACAAATTTGAATAGGCTTGGTTTACGCAAAATTTTTCACCCATCATTTGAGTTAATAAAGTGGGGCCTCTTGGCTCGTGTCTGCCATCAAAGGTTTCCATCCGCCTCCCAAAGATTTATAGAGGCGTATTAAATTTGAAACGACTGAACCCTCACTGGCTGCTAGTTGATCCTGAAATTGGAAAAGTGATCTTTGGGCCTCCAGCACGCCTAAAAAATCAGATAAGCCAGCTGTATATAAGTCACGAGATAAATCTACTGCTCTTTCAGCTGCCTGGACAGACTTTATCAGAGTCTTTCTGCGAACCTGTTCTTGTGCATAATCGATCAAAGCGTTTTCTACCTCTTTAACAGCTGTCAATACAGATAATTCGTATTTGATCATGGCCTGCTCGTGCAGTTCATCTTCTATTTTAATGTTTTGACGAATGCGACCTGCGTCGAATACATTCCAAGTAATTTTTGGACCAATTGAAAAAGCGGCAGCAGGCCCTGTAAATAAGCTTGCGGCAGATAACGACTCCAGTCCGATAGATCCAAACAAAGTCAATCTTGGGTAAAGGTCGGCGGTAGCAACCCCAACACGGGCAGTCTGAGCAGCTAATTCTCTTTCTGTTCTTCGTATATCAGGTCTGCGTCTAAGCAGATCTGCGGGTACACCCACTGCTACCTCGATGGGAAGCACTGGAATGGCCTTATATTTTTCCAGTTCATTTTTTAAAGCGCCGGGAAATTCACCCAGCAAAACAGCAAGACCGTTTTTTCCTTGTCCTATTCCTGTTTTAAGGGTCGGGACCTCAGACTTAGTGCTCTCAAGGTTATAATTGGCTTGTTCTAAAGTCAGAGAGGTTGTCAGGCCTGACTCCAGTCGATCTTTTACAATTTGCAGGGTTTCTTCTTGTGATTTCAGATTGTTTTCGGCGGCAGTAAGCCGAGCTTGAAAGGTGCGAATTTCAACATAGTTTAGTGCGGCTTCTGCCGTCAAAGTCACAAGCGTATCGTTTAACTCTTCTTCACGAGCTTCAACAGTTGCTTCGGCAGACTCGACAGAGCGCTTGATTCCTCCAAACAAATCGACTTCCCAACTGGCATCAAAACCTGTTGAGTGCAGGTTGTTTGCATCACCGGTTCCTGTTTCCTGACTGGATTGTTGGCGGGCCGTTGAGGCCGAGGCGTTGACAGTTGGGAAGCGGTCTGCCCTGGCTATTCCTCTACGAGCACGTTCTTCCCGAACACGGGATTGAGCCAACCTCAGGTCTTTATTACCACTGATAGCTCGCTCAATCAATTGGGACAATAAGGGGTCTTCTAAAGTCTGCCACCAGTCGCCAAGCATTTCCTGAGTGATTTTTTTTATTGGAAGAGGGGTCTCATCGCTGATTTCTTCAACTTCAGGTTGCTCAATTTTTGTTTCCTCCAACTGGGTGCTGAATTTTTCAGGTACCTTTTTCTCCGGCGGGACGTAATCAGGTCCGACTGTTGCGCAACCTACAAATAACAATAGTGTGTTCAACGCTGTAAGTTTTAAAATATAAGATTTATGCCCAATAAAATTTGTCAACATATATTCTGCAGAATTATTTAGGTAAGAGTATCTAGTTTTCCTCTAGATGTGTAACCAACGTTCGTAGGACATTCAAAGCTTGTTTTAAATCACTTTGTTTCACGCCCTTCGCACAACGATTAGCCCAAGGGAATTGTTTCTGCATGATTGCCGTTAGCTGTTGCTGTCCCTTTTTCGTTATACAAATCAGCTTTGCTCGTTTGTGGTCCTGATTTTCTTGATATTCCACGGAGCCCTCATCTGCCATTGCATCAACCAATCTCTGAACATTCTGCCGAGTTAGCCCCATTCGGCGGCCAATTTGAGGGACAGTCAATGGTTGATTTGTCTCCGCGATAGCACCCAGAACCTTCCAGCGTGCACTCGTCAAGCCAAATGGCTTAGTCAATTTGTCTCCCTCTGTCAGAAGCAGACCATTTAATTTAAATACCTCTAGTAGAAGTTCGGTAAATGCAGCTCCTGACGGGGTGTGCGAAAACTTGTCAGTCTTGGGCATATTGACACCATATTACCAGTTTGTTAGTATATTTTCAATTCAATTGTTGATAACCAAATTAGCAGAATACAGCATACCATACAAAATGATGACACAATGTCCGTGGGTATAGTCAATCGTTTGTTGACCCTGGTGAGGATTCAATCGAAAGCAGGTGGAATATTTCAATAGAAAGGTAAAACTGTGAAAAATAAAGTGCATTTATTGGCTGGAGTCATTGCCACCTTATGTATAGCTACATTTTTTATTTCCACAATTGTAGTTGAACTTTTTGGTTCACCTGATGCAATTGCAGCAGTAAAAGGGCTAATTGTTATGCCCGGATTGTTTATTTTAATACCTTCTATAGCAGCAACGGGTGGAACGGGAGTTGCTCTATCGAAATTTCGCAAAGGCCCTTTTCTTGACAAAAAAAAGAAACGAATGCCATTTATCGGCGCTAATGGGATTTTAATTCTGCTTCCATGTGCAATTTTTTTGAATCAATGGGCATCTATTGGTTCATTTGATACCAAATTCTATATCCTTCAGATTGTAGAACTGGTAGCTGGAGCCATTAATTTGACTTTAATGGGATTAAATATGCGAGACGGCTTAAGAATGACAGGGAAATTAACTAATTAAGTATCCACCAATTAGGAGGTTCAAAGGTTGGATTATACAATTCTAAAGTTTATACATATTCTTGGAGCCATACTAATAGGGGCAGGACTGATTGGGGTTTGGTTATCTGATTTACGGTCTCGCCAGTCTCGAGACTTAAAATTGTTTGCAGAATCAGTCCGTAATATTGCGGTTTTCTATGATGGGGTAGTGATCCCCGGAGCCATTCTGTTGCTGCTATCGGGTACATGGATGATTATGGATTTATTTCCCGGCTGGTCATTCCTTGAAAGCCCGTGGTTAGCGGGAATGGTTTTATTATTTTTATTAGAGTTCGTTGAAGGCAATACAATTACTAGACTTTATTTTATGAGGTTAAGAAAAATGACCCAAGAAGCTTTAAAAACAGGTCAAATTTCTGTGGAATTAGAGAAAGAGCGAGGAAAAACTCTTCCTTCCTTCACTCATTATCTCGACTTGCCAATGCTATTTCTCATCGTTGCATTAGGAGCCATCAAACCGGATACGTGGACTTTGTTTTTCATTGGTTCCTTCATTGCCATTGGTCTAGCTACAGCATTAACAATTTTTATCCCAAAACTATATCCTTGGGGAGCAGTGTAGTGAAAACTAAAATAGGGTTAACCCTTTCGAGTTAACCCCTTCTTATTTTATAGTAGAGTTTGCGGGTAGATCGAACTCGCAACCTTTTGAAAGCCATTCTAGCGTCGTTTACAGCTACATACCCACTTTTTCGCGAACTTGATCCATGACCTTGGCATCAATAGTCGTAATGCCATTTTCTGTTGCAAAGTTGATGACGGTTTTCTTAGCCATGCCACGGACAAAGAAGGGAACACGCTTAATACGTTCCAATGCTTCTTCAGTCCAGATCAGATCATCTTCAGGATTGGTGCTCTTGAGTTCTTCTTTAGCTTGCGCCAGGGAGGAACCGACTGCCGACATGGGTGATGTGCTGACATCGGTTGCACCGCCCATTTCTACTCCCAGTTTACTGACAAACTCGGTTTCAAACTTATTAGTGAGCATTGCGATGCTGTGCCCGCATTTTTTACACTTAAATCTCATCGCAAGATTGGCATTTTCTTCCGGCATAATGCCTTCAGTCTGTGTTTCCATCTTGACGTCACAAGGGATACAAAGGAATTTCATTTCGTCTCCTGTTTAGAACTATTTTGTGGTGAATTTTTCAATATTGTCAACGGCCTCGGCAATGGCTTTGCCCGTAACTGAATCTTTAAATTCTTTATAAAAAAGGTTTCCCGATTGACTGCGTGATACGCGGGTGTCAAAAGGGATCTTTCCAATATAGGGAATATCTTTTCTCTCACTCAGTTTGTGCACGTCTTCCCCATCAAACAGCTTTCCTTCTTTATCGCAATGAGGGCAGACATAGGTGGCCATGTTCTCAATCAATCCGATGATAGGCACGCCCATTTTGTTGTTCTTGGTGATGGACTTCGTAACAATATGCTGTGAAAGTGGGGAGGGGATGGTGATCTCAACCACTCCTGCCAATTCGGGAATTAATGAGCGGATGTTGTCAATACGATCACTTCCTGGAGGCATATCGATGAGAAGGTAGTCCAGCTCGCCCCAGTTGGTGTCTGCCAGCAGTTCACGGATGGCTGTGGATTCCATAGTGCTGACCCACACTGCTGTGGCATCGGCTTCTTCGGTCCACATCACCGGGGTATCGGCGGTTTTTACCAACATATCCATAGACATGATGCGGATTCCCTGATGCCCGATTCCTGGTTCCAGTCCATCGCCTTTCATTTCTAATTGAATGTCGTTTCCAACTCCCAAAAGGTGGCCGATGCTGGGACCGTTAAGATCAGCATCTAGAATCCCGACTTTATTTCCCCGATCGGCAAGGCAAGAGGCAATATTGGCGGTGATAGAACTTTTGCCGACCCCACCTTTGCCACTCATCAAAGCGACTTTGTATTTAACTTTATCGAGACGGGATCTCAGCTTTGCGCCTAATTGAACCACCTGTCCGACAATATCGGATCCACCATCACCTTCCAGATCCTCATACGTTTTCATAAAAAACTCCTTAATTACTCCGGATCTTTAAATATTCCGGCCTTTTGATTGTTGGAATTCGATTAGTCATCTTAAATTAAAAACCGCCTGTTTTAAAGGATTTCTTGGATTTCCAGTCAGAAAAGATTGAGCTTGAGATATTTATTACCTGTTTTGGTGGTTTTTGGTTGACCCTTTAGGTTTAACTCATTTATCTTAACAAGTTTAGCCCTTGTTCAATGCAAGGGTT
This sequence comes from Nitrospinaceae bacterium, assembly GCA_029261435.1. Classification (GTDB taxonomy): domain Bacteria; phylum Nitrospinota; class Nitrospinia; order Nitrospinales; family VA-1; genus LS-NOB. Next base: position 866 of record JAJDBI010000088.1, on the reverse strand, counting down.
TTAACCTTTGGAAGGTAAAGTATGGCATTGACGGAAGAAGACAAGCAGTTGATCAAAGAGGAAGAGACGTTACTGGAAAACACCTTGCAGTCGCTATGTCAACAGCTTCCTATCGTTCAGGCATCGAAAATCACTGCCAATGCAGCGGCCCGTGAATTGACCCGGCAAGTGGTCAATGAATGGAATCACGAGGAAAGGCAACCTCTGGTTTCGGATGAGGCTGTGGCTCACCGTGTTTTGGATATACGAAAAAACAGCGATAAAGCTTTGTACGAATTGATTCAGGAGCCTTATTTTGGCAGAGTTTGCACGAAGGAGGAAGACGGTAGCGAAGTGTCTTTCCTGATCGGCAAAAAAAGTAATATTGAAGCGGGGATCGTAGACTGGAGAAATGGTCCCATCGCAGGGTTATTTTTTAACTATAAGCAGGAAGAGGAATTCTTCGAGGTCATCAATCAGCGCGAGCGTAGCGGTCATATTCAATTACGTCGGTCCTATCGGGTTGAGAATGGCCAACTGGTGCAAATTGATACTCCCGAAGGGGTCTTCAGACGAAACGAAACGGGTTGGGAAAAACTCGATGTCGAGGATGAAATCGCTGCACATCGTTCAAGGTCTGCCGGTTCAACCGAAAAACGTCTGCCAAGCATCCTTTCTTTAATCACCAAGGAACAATTTGAACTGATCACCAGCGACCCTGAACGTCCTGTCATTATTCAGGGATCGGCAGGCTCGGGTAAAACAACCGTCGCACTGCATCGTCTTGCATGGCTTTTGCATGAGAAAAACTCCTTCGCCAAAGCGCAAAACACCAGAGTGGTGGTGATGAACAAATCTTTGCAGATTTACGTCAGCGCGACTTTACC
>JAJDBI010000087.1 GCA_029261435.1 Nitrospinaceae bacterium | reverse complement strand
GATGTTCCGGGAGACTATCTTCTGGTCGACCACAGCATCTTCCGGATTGATAAGGGAGCCATCGGCATGATCACAGCCGTTGGTGACAGTCGTCCTAAGATTTTTGAATCTATTAAATAAATAGAAAAGCCTCTGGTTTCTGCATTAAAGGGATTTGATTAGTCCTCTAATTTCCTTCTCTTTAGATGGAGGAATGGGGCAATTACTGAATCGATGTATTTCATAAAATTCCGTGATGCGGCGAATCAGATCGCGCTTTGCATCGGGAAGGCTGGAAACGGACTGAAGAAACTCTCGTACTGTCCAGGATGGATTTTTCACCATCCCCGACTTCCCCAGTTGTCTCAACATATCCTGATAAAGAATGACAGAAAGAGGAGGGCGCGTGGAGAAGGAGAATCCTCCATAACGGCGTTTGAAGGCAAAGAAAAATATCAAGGTCAGGATCAAGGCCAGAATTATGAGGCTGAAGCTGCGAGCCTCATTAGCCAGGGTTTTCCAATTAAACAGACTCTTGAATTTTTGCATGACATCACGACTGTTGGCCCTGAAAAACTGCATGACCTGAACCTGGTCATGCACTGAATAGCGGATGACATATCTCTGCCAACTCATTTTAAGGTAATCTAATGACTTTGCCAGCGGGTTAAGCGGGCTCAGGCTGACGAGTGCGGGATCTGGAGGAGTGGGGTCGTACACCGTCCAGCCTTTTTCTGGAAGAAAAGCTTCAACCCAGGAATGGGCGTGGTTTTGGCGGATGATCAGGTAGTCCCCCCATTCATTCCATTCAACACCGACGAACCCATTAACAAGGCGGGCGGGAATCCCGGAAGACCGAAGCAGAATAACCATAGCGGAAGCGAAATATTCACAATGACCTTCTTTTCTCTGAAATAAAAAATGTTCCAGCGCGGTTTTGTCCGGATCGCTCTCCATCTTTAGCGTGTATTTGAAATCAGCGAAATGATTCAGAATATTGTTAGCCCGTTCTTTGCCAGAGTGGACGCCTTGGGTCAGGTTCTCAGCCAGTTGCTGGATTTTAGGGCTGATATCAGGAAGCTGAAGAAATCGACTTGGGAACAATAAGGGGTCACTGTCAGGCATATCAAGGTTGTAACTGACTTCGGGATCAGAAATTTCTGAAACCAGTGTGTATTTTCGTGGTCCAGATCGAGGGTCACCAGTTTTAAATACGAAATGTTTATCCATCTGAAGATGGATGAAGTTTCCATCCATAAACAAGGGTATCCCGTGTGTGAAAAGGTAGGGCGTGTCAAATGACTCCATATATACATTTTGTTGAACTACTTCCGTGGTATTAGGTACCCGAAAAAGACTGAGTCCGGTTCCCGGCCGGTTACGAGTTTTAAGCTCTGTTCCGAGAGTAGAGGTCCAGGTACTACCGTCGTAATGGTCCAGAACCACCCCGCGCCATAAAATTCGGGATTTTGGTTTGTAAATTTCTCCACCCTGTGTGTATTCCACCCGCATAACCACCGTCGGATTTGATTTGATTTTCCCTACATCCCCCAAGGTAACCGTGTTGGAAAATCCGGTGATGGGGGAAGAGGGAGTATTGATGGAGAGGAAACCCAGCCCGAACCGGGGAAAGGCCATGAAGATCAATGCGGTCATAGCGAAACTGAGGATAACCAGCCCGGTTGACCACCCCAGCAAGGCAGAGCCCGGCATTTCGTTTTTCCCTGTTGCTTTGAAATCGACAGGTGGACATTTGCTCCCGACACGTTCCACCATCAGGGTATAAAAAATCAGGCACCAGCTCAAGACCAGATAAAAACCGAGAAAAATCACGCCAAAGGTCAGATTTTGTTCGAAGATGGCGCCAATCAGCAGGCAGACGATGGCGACAAGGTAACCGAATAAATAATCGTTGAACTCCGATTTAAAGATAAAGCGGGCAAATATCAGGTAAACCAGAAAACCGGCGATCAGTTCTAAGAGGGGCAGGTCGAACGCAAAATATAACAACGGCAGCAGTAAAAAAAGCCAGTTGGAGTTTATAATAGGGGTTGTGGGCTGGAATGGGATGCGTTCTGATTTTTCCAGGATAAAGCAGAGAATGATTCCCGCAGAGAATATCAGGCCCGACATTGGCGAATATAATTTGCTCAAAACCAAACAGGTCAAAGCCAGCCCGGCTAAAAGGTAGTTGCAAATGAGAAATGCGGATTTAAGGCTCATGACATTTATTGAGACTTTCTCGGCAACCTGCTAGAATGCGTCCCTTAAAAATCATCCCAATCGAATCCTTTCTTCTGGTGATGTAGTTGAGAACAACCGGGAAACAAATTCGTGTGATTTAATTATTATCCCTTTTTTTGGAGGTTTCATGAACTTTTTTATTAAAGGAATTGCTGCAGGATTGATGGGTGTCCTGATGACCGGGACCGCGGCACAGTCCAATGAAGTTGCAGTGATCGAAACTACGTTTGGAGACATTGAACTGGAGCTTTTGAATGATACGGCACCGGGACATGTCAAAAACTTTAAAGACCTGGCCAGTAAAGGATTTTATGATGGCACCACGTTCCATCGAGTGATTCCCGGGTTTATGATTCAGGGTGGAGATCCTAATACCAAGAATGATGATCGTTCCATGCACGGAATGGGTGGGCCGGGCTACACGATCAAGGCGGAATTCAGTAGCACGCCGCATAACCGGGGAGTTCTTTCAATGGCGCGAGCTCAAGACCCTGATAGTGCAGGTTCACAGTTCTTCATCGTCGTTAAAGACTCGGCTTTTCTTGACAACCAGTATACGGTTTTTGGTCGGGTGACTAAGGGAATGGAAGTTGTCGATAAGATCGTCAGCGTACCGCGTGATTCTCGGGATAACCCGGACGAAAGAGTGGAAATGAAGTCTGTTAAAATGGTTAACCGCTAGACAAATTATTCCCTTTAAAAGTAAGGTAAATATGGAAGGCGAGTTCAAAGTTAATGTTTATGAAATAATGGGCACCTCGACTCCGGCGGGTAGAACGTCGGAGGACGGGGAGCCTGCCGGAGATACTATTAAAAGCCTCATTCTAGATAACTGGGACAAATACGAAAAAATTTCTGTCTATTTTGAGGGTGTGGTGCAGATGACCCGGCCTTTTGTAGATGAAGCATTTGCCAAGTTGCTTGAGGCCCATTCACTGGATGAGTTTAATCAGAAACTGCATTTCCCGGATTCTAATGATCGCATTGTTAAAAGTTTGACTGATGCGATCAAACTCAGACAGAAAATCATCCGAACTCAGGAAGAGAGACGAGGACAAGGCTGAGAATAGTGAGCGGGAGTTTATTTTTTGGGTGTTTTCGCCACTTCTTCTATAAATGGATCTAGAAAAGTGGGGATAGCACTTGCGTCCCGTACTGTGAAAATACGGTTGGTGACGGTCATTGGCTCGTCCACATATACTGCTTTGGAATCTTCCAGGGCTGCTATGGCTTTTTTGTTGCCGGGTTCGGTGGTGACTTCGAGGCTTTGCAGCAGTCCGGCTTTTCCCATACTGGGGACGGCACTGCCGATGGCCGCGAGCACCATATTTGTATGGTGGCGGTCGAGGATCAGGAGACGCAGAAGCTCATCTTTCCAGAGATAGGATCTGGCACCATTTCCCCCTATAAGAATGACGCCGTGAAAAACCCCTTTTATCTGGCGTACCCCTTTCCCTGAAGAAACATAACTATCGCCGGTGATGCCTTCTATTGCGTCAACAATCAAGACATCGGGAGTGACTTTTCCACCTTTCATTCCAACGGCGTCCTTGAGCTTGTTGGAGGCAACTAATATATTGGCTCCTTCCGACTCCATGGATTCGAGAATGGGGTCGAACTCACTCTCCATATAATAATCTTTTGGGATGACGATCAGTATGTTTTTACCAGCTAGCCGCTCCATATTCTATTATCCTTGAAATATAAAAGCCTGACATCCACTCTTCAATGATTCATGGGACTGGATATAAGGCCTGATGTGTTATTCGGGTTTCCAAGCTCCAAGTCTAGCACAAAGCGGTACAGGAAAAACTCGTTTTTTACCAGTATGCGTTGGGCATGCCGGGATAGAAAATTTTTCAGGATTCCCTTTTCCCCCGGAGAAAAAGCGGAGTATTTCCCAAAAACATATTTATGGTTGAACAGGATATGGGTGATGCCCATGGACTTCAACCTGTTGATGATATCCCCGGCATATACCTCTTCGTCAATGATCTCTTGCAAGGTGTGGTTCTCAAAAACAGAATCGCTGAAAAATGGTTTGTCCATAAGAAATCCAAAGTTTCTCATATAGACCAATAAGATTTTTTCATCCTGGTCGACCATGTGATTGGCTGAAAGGTAGACAGGGTAGGACGGGAGTTGTCGCATCAGAAAAGGCTCTCGACTTTCTTTCTGAAAAATATAGGGCAAAGGCTGAATTTGAGCCCAGGTTTTTGCGATCAGGGAGGTGTTGAATAGAAGCCCAAACACCAGAACGGCGAGTAAAAAGTTTTTCCCTTGTTTATCGATCTTACCGGACTCTGAGGAAAACCATTCTTCCAATCCCTTTATTGACAAAATGACAAGAAAGGCGAAAGGAGTTCCGAGCAAACGAACCTGCTGGGTTTGGATAAACCAGAACACCATGAATATTAAAAAGGTGATGATCATAGGTATGGACTGTCGCCGAAGGCCATAAAGAGCAGGAAGAAGTAAAAAGTATAGAATACCGATCTGACCATCAAACCTGAGGGAATGAGGTTGCCCGAAAAAGGTCAGGTTGATGGGTAACAATAAAAAGTCAACAATCCCGTGTCCCATTCCATAGGAAGAAAAATATTGAAAGTGTTGCAGGGATCGTTCAAGGTCCCAGTTCATTCCTTGCTCTCCACCAAATAGTTGCATGAAGAATGGGGCGAACGGGTTCCCGGTAAAAAAATAGTTTCTTCCGCACCAGGGCAGAATAAAAAGCAGGGCACCCAATGCAAGTATGAAGCATTGGCCTAAAACTTTTTTTGGAGATGTCTTGTTTTGTAAGGCAACGCCGAGGAAGGCAATGGGTAGGGCAATTACGGCGGTGAGTTTGGTGGCCAAAGCCGTGCCCACAAACATGATCATCATGTAAAACCAGCCGGTTTGTTTTCGGTTTTTCCAGTTTTCCCAGGCATAGAAGGCCATAAAAGTATAGGTTGCTGCCTGCAGATCAACATAGGCTGAGTGAGCAACGGTGAAAAAAGCAGGAGTAGAAATAAAAACTGTCGGAACGAGGAGTGCGTATGTTGCGGAACCTTTTTGCCGGTAATACTGGTGCATGGCTATAAGGAGGAGAAAGACAATTCCCAGTCCTGTCAATTGGGCTAAATGGTCTGTCCCCAATGCCAAGGCAAGCAGGTACAGCATCTCTGTATGCTGTGGATAAAAAGAAAAAACATTGTTGGGCAGGTTGATGATTCCACCTGCTTCAAGGTATGTCTTTGGCACTGCCAGGTGGTAAACCAGTGCGTCAGTGGCAAATGCCGGGGCCAGAGCGAGGCTCAACGACATGAGAACAAGAACTCCTAACACAATCTGGAGAGAAGTCTTTAGCGGAGATAAAGGAAAAAAAATCAGGCTTGCTTTGAATTTCCTTTGACTGAGATTTTTAAGAAAACCCAGCCCGGGTAATAGTAGGATGACCAGCAAGGACCAGCAGGCAGAAGATGAGGCCTGACCAATAAATACCAGGCCAGTAACCATCACCGAGGTGATGATCGAACCTAAGGTAGAAGCAAAAACAAACTCCTCGGTCGGACTGGTAAAGCTCAACTGCCATACCTTTCTGATGACGGTTTTCCCGACACTCAGAAATGCCAGCATGATTAGAAGGAATAGAGCAGCATCCATTTGAACTTAGGGTTAGGTTCTTAAAACAGGCAGGTTGTGTTTTTTTTGCTTCAGGTGTAAATCTCCAAGGTTCCCAGGAATTAGAGGCAACCGGCTTTAGTCGTCTCGGAAAATAAGGAAAACTCATCCAGCGCTTCCTTATAATCGTCAAACCAGCAGGCTTTGGGGTTTCTATAAAAGGACAGGAAGCGGGCGTTGTTGTCATTTTCTGCAGCCCGGGCATATTTGAAAAAAATCTGGTCTTCAGTCATTCCGACCACTTCAATTTTTCCGGATTCATGTGACATGACCAGACGGGCGCGCTTGGCCAAACCCGAGCAGCGGGTCCGGGATTTTTCAAATATTTCATAGCCACGCTCAACCGATACAGAATAAGTCTCATTACCCAGAGTAGGGCGGCATAAGAAGACATAATAGGGAGGAACACCAATATAAGAAAGCTTGGTGAATAATTCCGTTAGTACATCGGGGTCATCGTTGACTCCTGCCACTAGGGGGGTCTGGTTGACCATCGAAACTCCCGATTTCATCAGCAGGTTCAGTCCTTCAATGGCCTCTGGTGTAAGCTCCCTCGGGTGATTGAAGTGAGCCATGATGTAGATTTTCTTTTCGTTCGTGCTATAGGTTTTGAACATTTCCAATAAAGATGGATCGTTCAAAATTCTGAAAGGATTGAATGCAGGAACCTTGGTTCCAATGCGGATGATCTTGACATGATCAATCTCGCGAAGCTGCTTGATGATGGGTTCCAGCTTGCTGGTGGACAGGACCAGCGGATCACCTCCAGTCAGCAGAACATTGTTGATTTCCTTGGTGTTTTTGATGTACTCCAACCCTTCTGAGATATCTTTGGTCACCTCGTCATTTTCATTCATGAACAGGCGCTTGCGAAAACAGAATCGGCAATAGGCGGCGCAAACCTCGTTGACCAAAAGAAGTGCTGTGGAGGTGTATTTATGCTCCAATCCTCTAACTTTGGTGTATTTTTCTTCGTTGGATGCATCCAGTTCGCCCCATTCGTTTAGTTCCTGAACATCGGGCATAATGATCCGCTTGATCGGGTCATTTGGGTCATCCCAGTCAATCAGAGATTGATAGTAATCATTGGTGCGAAATACAAATTTATCGTTAACCTTTTGCATTTCCTGCTTTTCAGAATCCGTTAACTGAGGGATCTGGTCCAGTTTTGTTAAATACTTGGGTTTTTTCTTATTTGGATTGAGGTGTTTAAACAAAACATTCATCCGTCACCCCCACTTGAGATAATTAATAATTTATAACTTACTGATTTCTGGAAGATTTAATAACTCCAGAAATATGAATCCGCCTCATCCAACCAAAAAAGCCCCCCATACTTTTCAAAGTTGAAAAGCAGAGAGAACACTTGTATTAGAGGGAGATATTTTATGAGGGCCTTTAAAAATAACAACTTCGAAGGTTAATCGAAGGAGAAGGCCCCCTCTAAACGGATCGCTTTGAAGCCCCATTTATCGGGATACTGTCTCAACAGCCGAATTCAAGGAACTGTGCACCCTGAAACCCTAAAGATTCTGAATTAAGTATCGGCTATGGTTTGGATCATACGTGATTCAGGTTGGGCTATCAAGAAAAATTGCCGCAATGAAAGGATGTTCAGTGATCAAAAAACAAAAATTTTAGTGTAATTTCAATTGGTTAGAGGTTTGTTGGCTGGAGAAGAAAATAACCTGAATGTTGCCCGGAAATCAGGTGGAAATGATTGAGTTTTCGATGAATTCTTAGGTGTTCTCTCCCCGTTTTTAGTCCGGGAATTTTCTGTTGACAGGGTATTGGAATGGATTATAATGCGATGCTATTTTTTCAAATTGCAGGTTATTGCAGAAGCAATTCAATCATAAAGGTTTTGGGGCATTTATTGTAAGTTGTATCTACTTTGCGCCTTGAGCCAGACTGATGGTAAATTCAAAAGTTAGCCCCGATTTTTAAGGTTGGAGTGATAATTTTAGGTTCAATTCACTATTTAAGAGGAGATTGTTAGATGAAAAAGGCTTTGATACTGAGTGTTATGGTTATTTTCAGTTTGTTTGCGGTGAGCTCTGCATTTGCAGGTGCCGCCAAATGTCCGCAACCGCGCAAAACGAAAGCGGCCCCTGGCAGCGTTGCTAAAAAAGATATGACGGCGAAAGCTAATGCAGCAAACGGTGAAAAACTCTACAATAAAACCGCTAAGCCGATGGCTTGTAAAATGTGTCATGGTGACAAAGGCGATGGTGGTGGCAAACTGGGCAAAGCCTTGAAACCTGCTCCGCGTAACTTTACCTGTGCGGCTACCATGAAAAAGGTTTCTGCCGGGCAGATGTTTCATATCATCAAAAACGGTTCTGCTGGAACGGGTATGGCTAAGCAGAAGCTTTCTGATAAGGAAATCTGGGATGTTATTAAATACATCCGCACCACGTTTGTAAAATAAAGTTAGTTTTTAAAAGGGGGTTAGCCGCGTTAAGCGGTTGGCCCCCTTTTTTGTTGCCTCTTTCCTATCTGTTATTATCCCGCCTGTAAAAAAACTGAGAAATGACCTGGAAAAGGTTTAGAGCTTTTATATTCAATGTGTTGAATTGCTGTTTCTTTTTTTGAGCGCAAGACCTCCTGTAATCAATAAATAGGGGAACACGCTCTAATTTATGAGCCCTGAGTCCTCATGATAATTTGGCATAAAATTACTCCTGTTTAAATGATTCTGGATCTGATACTGTTCTTTTCAATTCCAAAAAAACTGGACTGGGGTAGGTTGTTGTTGGTTTGACAGACTAAATCCGTTTTTAAGGTTGGAGTGATAAATATAGGTTCAATTCACTATTAAACGAGGAGGTTGTTAGATGAAAAAGACTTTTATTTTATGTGTAATGGTTATTTTCAGTTTGGTTGCCGTGAACTCTACGTTTGCTGGAGCTGCCAAATGTCCACAACCGCGCAAAACCAAAGCGGCTCCGGGTGGTATCGCTAAAAAGGATATGACTGCTAAAGCTAATGCGGCTAATGGTGAAGCAATTTACCAGAAGAAAGCCAAGCCGATGGCTTGTAAAATGTGTCATGGTCCCAAAGGCGATGGGGGTGGAAAACTGGGTAAAGCCCTGAAACCTGCTCCGCGTAACTTTGCCTGTGCAGCTACCATGAAGAAAGTTTCTGCGGGCCAGATGTTCCATATCATCAAGAATGGTTCTAAAGGTACCGGTATGGTGGGGCATGGTAAAACTTTGAAAGATAAAGAAATCTGGGATGTTGTTAAATACATCCGCAGCACTTTTATGAAATAAGGTTGGTTTCTTTTAAGGGGTAAGCCGCGTAAGCGGTTTACCCCTTTTTTTGTGCCATTTTTTCAGGATCGGGCAGATGCTATACTAAGCCTGATTTAAATCTTCTCCGGAGTCTTCCTTGATCACCCACCGAGCTACTCTGTTATTGCAAATTGTTCTTCTGTTCTGGCTGCCCCTTTCCTCAAACGCACAATCTTTGGGCAGTGCTGAAAATCCACTGCGGATGATGTTTGTACCTTCTGGCGATGCGCAGATGATTCTGAAGGGTGGAGAAGAAATTGGTCGGCTGCTGCAAAAAATGACCGGGCTCCATTTTAAGACTTCAGTCGCTACCAGTTATGCGGCGGTCATTGAAGCAATGGGTGCCGGGAAGGTGGATATTGGTTGGCTGGCGACATTCAGCTACGTCCTGGCTCATGATAAATATGGCGTAGAGTTATTGCTGGTGGTGCAAAGGTTTGGTAGTCCCTTTTATAGAGGGCAGATCATGGTCCGGGCAGATAGTGGAATTCAAGACCTTGCCGGATTGAAGGGAAAGCGTTTTGCTTTTGTTGATCCGGCTTCTACATCCGGGCATTTATATCCTAAAACCCTTCTCCTTTCCAAAGGAGTTGATCCAGAGCATTTTTTTAAGAAGAGTGTTTTTGCCGGATCGCATAATGCAGTGGTTCTTTCTATATATAAGGGTGAGGTTGATGGCGGGGCGGCTTATGACGGTTCCCGCTCAGCAGTGGCCAAGACTTTTCCTGATGTGTTTGACAAGGTCAAGGTCATTGCCTACACCAAGGAAATTCCCAACGATACAGTTTCTGTTCGTAAAAAACTCCCTGAGGATTTGAAATTAAAAATCCGTGATGGGCTCAAGCAAGTTTCGCATTCCCCCGAAGGCAGTAAGGTTCTCAAAAAGCTCTATGGTATCAGTGGATTCACCGATCTGGATGGTTTGTTCGACCCGGTCAGAGAGGCGGGTCGTTTGTTGAACTTGAACCTGAGTGACAAGAACCCATGACTGCAATGTTGAAAATAGATCGGCTCAGCAAAACCTATGCAAACGGCACTGTTGCTTTGAGTGAAGTTTCCTTTTCTGTGGAGCCGGGAGAGTTTGTGGTGGTGCTGGGTAAAAGTGGCTCGGGAAAATCTACCCTCATGCGGTGCATCAACCGATTGGTGGAACCCAGTTCTGGCAGTATTTTTCTGGCTGGGGAAGAGGTTACAGGCGCTTCGCCTAAGCGGTTACGGGAGTTGAGAAAAAAAACCGGGATGATTTTTCAGCAGTATAATCTTATTCCCCGATACTCGGTTCAATCGAATGCCCTGATGGGTCGGTTGGCCTCAACTTCATCTGTCGCTTCTATGATGAACTGTTTTTCGGATGAAGATGTGGCGCGTTCCCGTCAGGTGCTCGATAGGTTGGGGCTTACCGACAAATATTCTCATAGATCGGAAGAGCTCAGCGGAGGACAACAGCAGCGGGTGGGACTGGCCCGAGCATTGATGCAGGGGCCGGAGCTGATTTTAGCTGACGAACCCGTGTCCAGTCTGGACCCGGCTTCATCAAGGCAAATCATGGAACTGCTGGCAGAGTTTAATGAAAAAGACGGCGTGACCCTGCTGTGCAACCTGCACCTGCCTGCACTGGCCCGCGAATTTGGCTCAAGAATTCTTGCCTTGAGCGAAGGACGAATTGTTTACGATGGCCCTGCGAGAGACCTTAGTGAGACAGAGCTAAATTCTCTTTATGCAGATGGCTGATTATCTGGTAATTTAAACTTCTTAAAGTTTTGGAGCTAAAATAGATGAGTCATTCTGACCCAACCGAAAAAGAGCTGAGGCGATACGGTTTGATGATGGCTGGGGTGCTTTCCTGTTTTGTGGCGCTTTTTCTTTATAAGGCCTGGAATACTGCGGCGATGGCTCTGGGTGTATGGGTTCTGTTTTTTCTGACATTGGGATTGTTCGCACCGGCCCGATTAGAGCGGGTTTATCAAGCTTGGATGAAGTTCGCAGAGGTGATTGGGAACTTTAACTTCAAACTGATTCTGGGGTTGATGTATTTTGTTGTGTTCACGCCAGTTCGTATGGTGGCTTCATTATTTCGGGAAGACCCTTTAACCCGGAAAATTGAGCCGGAAAAGAAAAGCTATTGGCATGACTGTGAGCCTCGGAGTGCAGACCCGAAACGATTTGAAAAGCAGTTTTGATCAATTAGATCTCGTTCACATTTTCCAATTAAAAGGTTATTTTCATGGAAAAAATACATAAAGAAATATTGGGGTTGATGGGCAAAATTGATATCGATTGCAGGGATGAAAAAGACACCATCATCATTGACCTGGCAGGTCAACTGGATGTTTACAACTCTCAGGAGCTCAATCTGCTTGTGGATGCATATAAGGACAGAGGATTTAATAAATTCATTATAAACCTGGAAAAAGTCACTTATCTCGACAGTTCCACCATCAGTGTTTTTATTCATTGTTATCAAACGTTTAAAGATGAAGGTCGATTTGTTCTGGCGGGGCTTCAAGGTTCCCCAAAAGAAGTATTCGATATGGCGAAACTGCACGATGTTTTTCAAATCTTTCCCGATGTTTCCAAAGCAATGGAATAGCCCAATGCGCGTGGACGAATTCAGCCATAGCATTATCAGGCGTATAGCGGGTTATCTCGACCTAAAGGATCATTGTCCAATTGCCACCGGCCACTGGCTGGTTAAGCCGAGATAGTTCCATGTCCGTTCAAAAATGTCACTGCACATTGGCTCCACGCCGAGTGGGGTATTAGGTTTTTGTTTGATGGTTAAAATGTGTTAGGTTAAATGTATTAAACCTTTATAAATGAAGGTAGGATGGCTCTATTGAGTCCGGTCGAAGCAGGAGGGAAATTGCGCAAGCTAACTCTACTCATTGTCTTGATTTTATTTGTTTTCGGACCGGTTTCGGTCTGGGGGCAGGATGATCCTGATTTGTCAAACCTGGGGATTCCCAAAGAGCCCGGGTGGAATCATCCTTCCTATCGAGGCTGGGAGTCGTTGAGTGTCCCTGGTTTGATTTCTACGTTCTACGATTTGGACCGGGATGGCAAGCTGGACTATATGGTCATTAGAAAAGTGATCCGCAAGGCCGCAGCTGAAGAGACAACGATTGAACAGGCTATTGAAATTGCCAAGTTTGATAACCTGAGTGTTTATTTTTCGCATCCGGTAGTATTTTTCACCAGCCGCAACCCGCTTTTTTATTGCAAGGGAGTTGATTCGAGACGCAACTGCCAAAATATCTGGGTGGACATCGCAGAAGATGGTTTAAATGGTAATGAAGAACTTTATACGCTTTCAACACCGAGTCTGGGAGTGCGTTAACCAGAAAAGTCTGATCTTCTTTCTGGTTTTATGCGGGGCTGTGTTTGGAATAACACCTTTGTATGCCCATGGACCAACAGAAAATGTTCATGGTTCTCACGGAAAAGAGAAGGATCTTCTGCGTCTGGGTGCCACGGTTTACAAGCATATGTGCGTGTACTGCCATGGTGATGATGGCAATGGTGGTGGTAAGGCCATGGCCTATCTTTATCCTTGGCCGAGAGACTTTCGGCAAGGTGTGTTTAAATATCGAACGACACCGTTCGGATCGATTCCGCTGGATAAGGATATTAAGCGAACCATATCTCGTGGGGTTCCGGGTACTTCCATGCCTTCATGGGGAGGAGCTCTGGGAGAAGATGA
>JAJDBI010000086.1 GCA_029261435.1 Nitrospinaceae bacterium | reverse complement strand
GGGTTTGTCCTGGACTCCTATAAGTGCTTCCTCTTTTGCATTACTCGAAAAATATTTGCGTAGTTGATAATGCCGGTCTACACGAATCCAGCTTTTCCCGTCACCAGAAAGTTCATCAGTTCCGAGCAAAATATTTTTCCTGATGAAGGTTATCAGGTTTTCCGAGGGCACATCAGAAACCTTACTGTTACCCCGGCGAATCATCACCACTTTTAAAGGTTTTGCAGGCATGGGAAAATACTATAAAGGACAGGTATTAAAGAGTATTAGCAGAGGAGTCAGAGTGCGAATCCCCACAAAACAAATCGACAACCATTAATGCAACACCAATGGTAATACAGGAATCGGCAATATTAAAAGCTGGAAAGTGATAGCCCTCAATAAAAAAGTCAACGAAATCGATCACCTCACCATGAAGGCTTCTATCGATAAGATTACCAATCGCCCCACTGAATATTAAAATCAACCCGGTTTGAACAATTTTTTTCTCTTTGGGAGTCTGATGGAAAATCACAAGGATAGCCATAATTGCGATGGTAGATATGGCTATGAACATCAGGGCTTTATACTCAGATTGTTGACTCGCAAATAGCCCAAACGCTACACCCGAATTTCGAATATGGGTCAGGTTGAAAAAACCTTCCACCACCTTTATAGAATAGTTCAGGGGAATATGAAGAGAAACCATGAACTTGGTGTATTGATCCATAACGATCAAAACTCCAGATATAAATAATAGCGCTAAATATTTATTTTTCAATCCTATCAAGCTCCTGTCGCTTGGAGGTGATCTTCACAACGCAGACAAATTTCACCCTTGGTTTTGCTACCCTGAGTATCAGGATCAAAATAGTTCCAACAACGCTCGCATTTATTTCCAGGGTGCATTTTTGAATAAATTTTTAACCCTGGTAAAGAATCACTCACATAGACATTATCTTCTGTGTCCAGACTATCCACCAACTCCACCTCGGAAACGATAAAGATAAATCGCAACTCTTCGGCAAAACCTTTAACGATGTCCTGAAATTTATCTGGCAACTCCAGTTTAACAATGGAGTCCAGAGAGTGACCGATTACCTTCTCTCTTCGGCTGATTTCCAGGGCCTTACTCACCTCCCCCTTTAAATCAACGAGAAATTCCCATTTTTCCACAAGAGCACTATCAAACCTCACATCCTCCGGCTCCGCGAACTGCGAAAGGTGAACGCTTTCTTCATCCACCCATTCCCGTGGAAGATATGACCATATTTCTTCAGAAGTAAAACTTAGAATGGGTGCCATCAAACGCACCATTCCCATTAAAAGAATATGCAGGGCAGTTTGGCCTGAGCGCCTCTCTTGGGACTTGGCTGGATAGGTATATAGCCTGTCCTTAATGATATCGAGATAAAATGCGCTCAATTCGACGATGCAGAAATTTGAGAACGAATGATAAAACACATGAAATTCGTAATTCTCATAAGCGGTTAATATTTTATCCCTTAAAACATTAAAACGATAAACAATATACCGGTCTAACTCGAGCATTTCATTAACAGGTACGTGGTCCTTCTCATAATCAAAGTCATGAAGGTTCCCCAGTAGATAACGAAAGGTATTGCGGATCTTCCTATACGACTCTGTCAGGCGCTTTAAAATCTCATTGGAGATGCGTATGTCTTCACGATAGTTTTCAGACGCCACCCAAAGACGGAGTATTTCCGCACCGTACTGATCAATGATTTTTTGAGGAGCAATCACATTGCCTGCGGATTTGGACATTTTCTTACCCTTCCCGTCCACCACATATCCATGCGTCAACACCGATTTATAAGGCTCCGTACCTCTTGTCCCGATTGATTCCAACAATGAGCTGTGAAACCATCCGCGATGCTGATCACTGCCTTCAAGATAAAGATCTGTCGGCCAGTGAAGATCCGGGTCACTCTCGATGACAGCCGCATGGCTGACACCGGAATCAAACCAGACATCAAGGATATCGTTCTCCTTGGAAAACTCTTTCCCTCCACATTGACAAACGGTTTCTTTCGGCAACAATCCTTCAGCATCAAACCAGAAATCCGCTCCGTGCTGTTCAACTCCTTCAGCGATTTTTTGAAACAATTCGCCGGAATTCACAAACTCCCCGCAGGCGTTACAAGTGAACAACGTAATCGGGACACCCCAGGCTCTCTGCCTGGAAACACACCAGTCGGGTCGGTTTTCAACCATACTGTAAATCCGCTCTCTGCCCCATTGGGGGATCCACCTGGTACGGTCAATACCTGCCAGAGCATTTTTACGCAGATCTTTTTTATCCATTGAAATGAACCACTGGTTCGTCGCCCTGAAAATAATAGGTTGATGACAACGCCAGCAATGAGGATAGGAATGCTTGATATCCACAGCAAGGATTAAAGAACCATCCTGCCTGAGTTTTTCAACAATTTCCGGGTTGGCTTTGCGCACAAACATCCCACCAAAATGTTCGACTTCCGGGACAAAAACTCCGGCATTATTGACCGGGTTATAAGGTTCCAGTCCATATTTCAAACCGACGATATAATCGTCCTGCCCATGCCCCGGTGCCGTATGGACAC
>JAJDBI010000085.1 GCA_029261435.1 Nitrospinaceae bacterium | reverse complement strand
TGGAAAATATTGAGTACGCAAAACCGGGCGTAACCAGAGAAGAGCTAATGAAAGCCGCTAAAGCCGCCAACGCTCATAACTTCATCATGGAATGCCCTGATGGATACGAAACCGTGGTTGGTGAAAAAGGCATCCGCCTTTCGGCAGGACAAAGACAGCGCATCGCCATTGCCCGGGCAATTTTGAAGAACCCGCATATCCTGATTCTTGATGAGGCTACCTCGGCTCTTGACAACGAATCCGAGCTACTGATTCAGGATGCTCTGGAACGTTTAATGGAAGGTAGAACTTCGTTCATCATTGCTCATCGGCTTTCCACAATTCACAATGCCGACCGCATCATCGTGATGGACCGAGGACAATTGGTCGAAAGCGGAACCCATACACAACTCATGGATAAAGAAGGCCTCTATCACAAGCTCTACACCCTCAAAAGCCTTCAAATGATTGAAGAAACAGAAGTTTCCAGCGACTGACTTCTCCTGCATATCAGGGGTCTCTTCCCTACTTCTGCTGGTTCATACATCTGATTTTCCCTACTAACAATACTATTAAGCCCAATAAAAGACTTTGACATCCTTATTGAGAGGCTGTAAACTCGAATAATAATAGATAAAAATATCTTTTTATCTTTAAATGAGAAGTTATCAGGAGACTCGCAATGAGTGATTCAGGTTTTCCAAGCACAAAAAGTGACATCCAGTCTGGAGAAGGCGTACAGCGAATGGTTGATTCTTTTTATAACAATGCCAGGAAAGACCCCCTTCTTGGACCCATTTTTGAACAGGTCATCACTGACTGGCAAGAGCATTTGCCAACTATGTATGAGTTTTGGGAGAGACTTCTTTTTGGTTTCAGTGATTACAGCGGCAACCCATTTCAGAAGCATTTGAATTTATCCTTAGAGAAAGAACATTTCACAATATGGATCAAAATATTTACTGATACCATTGACGAAAATTTTTCTGGACGGAAAGCAGAAGAAGTAAAAAGGCTGGCAAGAAATATAGCGGGCAGCTTTCAGTTGCGCATGGGCATAACCCCTGAGAACAATGACTTTGAAGCTATAAAGTACTCACACCGTTAAACACAATTAGGGGTTTTAAAAAAATTCATTTACAATTGTGCTGGTTTCTAACCTAAAAGGGGATATCTACCATAATGAACGAAGCCGTTCAAAGTGATTACTCTACGCTAAAGGCTCATTATCAATTTACAAAGGATGAAGAAGCTCTGCTAATTGAGATGCGACCTCAGGTCGAGTCATTTGCCGATGAGTTTTTGGAAGGGTTTTATGAGTTTATCTGGAACTTTGGCAAAACTGCAGAGTTCCTTAAAGATCAGGAAGTGCTCGCCCGGCATCGCGGAAAAATTCGCGAGTGGTACCTGGGTCTGTTCAGCGGCACTTACGATATCTCCTATTTTCTAAAACTATACAAGATAGGTGAAGTCCATGTTCAATTGGGGCTCCCCACTCATTATGTCAATGCAGCGTTCAATTTTGTCCGGGTTTATACCCTGGGGCGCATTCACCAACACTGCATGGAAAGCGCGAACTTAACAGATAAAATAAAAGCGTTTGAGAAAATTCTCGACATCAATCTGGATGCTTTAACAAGTTCTTATCGTCAGGAGGAGATGAGCCGCTTTCTGTCCCTCTCTCCCACTGAAAAAACATTATTGGGCTTGCTAAAAAAAACCAGCTCCTATTTCAATTATTTACTGGCTGGAGCTTTGGTCATTGTGGCATTTTTTGCGGTTGGTCTATTCGGGTATGACGTCTACCTGCTATTTTCAGGACAGAATACAATAGAAGAAGGAATTTTGACCGTACTGGGAAGTCTGCTGATTCTATGGGCGGCCATTGAATTGATTCATCAGGAAATGAACCATTTGCGTGGAGGAAGTTTTGCCCTCGAAGGCTTTCTAACGCTTGCCATTGCGGCGCTCATTCGAAAAATACTTATATTCTCCCTCTCCCCCGCAAAAACCATGGATGTTGTCTTATATGGAGTTTTAGTTCTCTGCCTGGGTATTTCTTACTGGTTGATCACTCATAGAGCAAGCACAATAAAAAAATCGCCCTAAAACCAAAACAACAATTCTGTCCCTATCTATGCTCTCAACATCCCACTCTTTTTTAATTTTAATCGACATTTCCCTTTCCACCCTTGACACTATAGATAGTTTCTTTGTTGCCTAAAAACTAATCACATTGGGAAGTTACTCAAAAACATACTGCTGCTTCCCATACTAACCAATATCTCTTCAATTAATTTCAGCAAGCACTTGACCAGTATGGAGGTGCGTTTGGGCAAACAAACTAAGTTAATACTGGCTATTGGAGCAATTCTTTCCGCTTTGACATTTCTGCTTGTCTGGAATCAGCAAAAAAATAAATGGTTGGATCAATTCAACTACCAAGTTCAAAAAGAAATGTTTGTTTTGCAGGGGAAGCTGGAAGTTAATGAACAGCTTCTGGTAGGAGTCCGGTCTTTTTTTGAGGCATCAACTCATGTCGATTCAAGTGAATTTAAGTTGTACACCGCCCCTATCCTCAAGAATTACACCTTCATACAGGCCTTGAGCTGGAATCCCCGGGTTTACGCCGCCGAACGAAAAGCCTTCGAGGATAACATCAAAAGCAAATTCTTGACCGACTTTGCATTTAAAGAAAAATCAATGGATGGAAATATGGAGAAGGCCGGTTCTCGTGCCGAATATTTTCCGGTCTATTACATTGAACCCATGCAGGGCAATGAAAAGGCCTGGGGTTTTGACCTTGCCAGCAATCCTACGCGTCTCAAATCGCTAAATGAAGCCCGCGACCAAGGGAAGCCCCTTGCAACGGATAAAATCACCTTGGTTCAGGAAAAACAAAGTCAGGCCGGGGTTTTGATTTTTGTCCCGTTTTATGGCAATGACGGTATCCCCGAAACCCAAAGCGAACGCAGGAGGAAACTGAAGGGATTTATATCAGGCGTTTATCGTGTCGGAGACCTGATCGATAAGATGATCGTCCCCTCGCTCAGCAAAGGCCTCACTCTGACTATTTTTGAAAAAAATGAACTCCGGGACGAATATAAACTTTATGGAAATATAAATGAAAACTCCCCTTTACAAATAAGGGAGAACTTTAATTTTTTCGGGCGCCCATGGACAATTGTCTGGCAGGGAAGTTCTAATTTCGGGGATGGTTTCAATATAGGTTATGCCATTTGGGGAGGAACAGGAGTTTTAGGTCTTTTCATTTTCATTTCTATCATCTTTGAGTTGAATAGCTCCAGGACGCGACTCATAGAAGATGAAGTTTCAATTCGCACTCATGACTTAGAAGAAGCTCGCAAAAAACTTGAGCTTTCAAAAATTGATGCTGAAAAAGCAAATCGATCCAAGTCCTTATTCCTCGCCAATATGAGCCATGAAATTCGCACACCAATGAATGCTGTTCTTGGTTATTCTCAGATACTTCTCAGAAAAAAAACGTTGGATAAGGACACCAAAGACGCTATCAAAACCATCGACAGTAGCAGCAAAAATCTTCTAAAAATGATCAACGAAATTCTGGACATATCCAAGATTGAAGCCGGAAAAATGGAGCTGAATCCGGTCGATTTCGACCTTGATGATTTGATCCACAATCTTTCCCGCCTGTTCGAACTTCGTTGCAAGGAAAAAAAGTTGCAGTGGATAGTTGAGAGATTTTGCAACCCTCTTCCGGTTCATGGCGATGAAACAAAGTTGCGACAGGTTCTGGTCAATCTATTGGGCAATGCTATAAAATTCACAAATTATGGGGAAGTTTCATTCGCCGTAACTTCCCAGGAGAATGACCAATATCGCTTTGACATTACAGATACTGGACACGGCATTCCCTCTGAGGCGCAAGAAAAGATTTTTGATGCATTCCAACAAGACGAGGCAGGCAGCGCAAATGGTGGAACAGGACTGGGCCTTGCCATTGCAAAAAAACAATTACAGCTAATGGGTTCAGATTTATTTCTTGAATCCAAGGTTAATAAAGGAACGAGATTTTTTTTCACCCTGCATCTCTCACCAGCTTCTGGAGATATCAAAAAACATACTGCAAACACAGACACCATCCTTCACCTTACTCCAGAGTGTCGAATCAAGGCTCTTGTCGTAGATGATATCAAGGAAAACCGGGAAGTCCTTTCACAGTTACTATCAAGTATCGGGGTAGAAATATTAAATTCCAAAAACGGCAAAGAGGCAGCCGAAAAAGCAAGAGAGCTCCACCCTGATATTATATTCATGGACATGCGTATGCCCGTCATGCGGGGTGAAGATGCTCTCAGCTTGATTCAGCAGGAACTTGGAAAGGATCAGATCAAAGTAGTAGCCATCACAGCATCCGCTCTGGATCGAAATCGTGAGCACTATCTAGACAAGGGATTTCATGAATACATATCCAAACCTTTTAAGGTAGAGGAAATATTTAACTGCCTCAAAAATTTACTTGATGCCAAATTCGTTTATGCCGATGACCAGAATTTTCAAGAAAAGTCATCCGCAGTAAAAAGATTGAACTTCGCCCAAACCTCTATCCCCAAAGACCTGTGCAAACAACTGATGAAAGCGGCCGAGGTCAATAACATCACCCTTTTCGAAAAGACCTTTAACAAACTGAAACAAAAGGAAGGCACCTCACATCAACTGATCGAGCACCTTAATGATTTGATGACTAGATACGACATGTCAGAGATTTTAGAAGTACTGAAAAACTTACCCACAACCAATGACTAGTGTCTCCTTAGATCAAATTTGATAGTCTTTCCAGCCAGTCTTACCCGAGCAAGCATCCAAAGTGAAATGTAAAGTTTTTTCACCAAAAGTTCATTTGTAAAACAAACAGAACAAATCTCGCCTCCCTCTCATACCACCCAATCCTGTTATAGCATCATAAAATAGGGCTTTTACTAATATTCCGTATTCGGCATGAACCTTGCTGATGGCTATGCATATTAGTAATAGATACGCACAATTCTGGAGGTAGATACTGTGGGATTGCTTTTTGACAAACGAGAAGCTCCAATTAAAGGACTAACACTCACTCTCGTTCTTATATTGGCTTTGTTCCTCTTCTCAACAATTGCTGAGGCCGGCAAAAGGAGACCCGCAAAAGTTGACCTGACTTATTATTTCGACAGCCGGGATTACAATACGTTAAACGTACAAACCAGCCTCCCCGACCTGCCCTGGGACTTTAATATATGGGGTTTTATTGATATCCACTCGGAACAAAATAATGCCGACCAACGTTTTGATTTAAACCGGTACTTCTTCGAATACCGTCTGAAGAGATCCTTTTTTCCTAATGCAAAACCTGCCTGGAAAGGATTGGGATTTGAAATTGAGTACAACGATGCAAATGGAACTGATAATTCTGTGATCAGAACAGGAATGACCTATAAACACCCCGTTCCCTTTTTTCACGGTGAAAAAAGTTGGTTTGAATGGCGTTACCACCCCTATGAAACAGATGGCAGCGGCAGCCAGGTCAGTCTGATTTACAGTCTGCACATGACTGAAAGAATATTTATCTCAGGATTTGTTGACTTGAATCTGGAGAACGACACAGACAATCGTTGGCTGTTCGAACCTCAAATCAATTTCAAGATCGATGAAACTTTCGATCTGGTTTTGGAGACTCGATACAATGAATTTGAAGATGCCAATAATGCTTTGGATGGATTTGGCGTCGCCGGTGGTATAAAAATCAAGTTTTAAAAAATAACCTGGGCATTGGGCAATAAGGTTTCCTCATCACCATGACCTTCATCTATTAAATTAAGAGTAAAAAATGACTTTAAAGAAATATAAAATACAGCTCAAAGCAATATTTATTTTTCTATTTCTAATCATTTCCTGCACTTCTGAGAATGAGTCGACTTCAGAAACCAAAGAAAATCACCCGGGTATAAAATCACAAATTCATCTCAGTTTTGGTCATGACATGCCAGTTCAGAGTGCACAGCATGTTGCAGCTCTCAAGTACTCTGACTTGGTACACACCAAAACAAATGGACAAGTTCAGATTAAAGTATTCCCTAATCAAACGTTGGGCACCGACCAGAACATGATTGAACTGGCCAGAGCTGGGAAACTTGATATCATTCTTCCTCCTACGGCGAAATTAAGCACATTAATTCCTGCATTACAAATTGCAGATCTGCCATTTTTCTTTGAGACAAGAGAGAGTATCTATTCTTTTCTAGATGGAATACCAGGAAAACATTTGATCAACCTCCTCAAACCTCATGGACTGATTGGGGCAACTTTTTGGGAAAGCGGATTCAAACAGTTCACGGCTAATAAAGAGATTCGCTCTCCAGAAGATTTCACCGGGCATAACATCAGAGCGATGAAAAGCAAATTGATCATGGATCAATTCAAAATGCTACGCAGCAACCCCATCCCCATAGATTTCCACAAAATCAATCAAGCCCTTAAAGATGGAGTGATAGACGCCCAGGAAAACCCGCTGGTTTCAATAGCAAGCTTGAAGATATATGAGCATCAATCCCATTTAATATTAAGCAATCATGCTTACTTGGGACAAGTTTTCTGTTTCAGTAAAATATCAATTGAAAAACTTCCCGCAGAAATTCGTAATACTTTAATTGAATCCGCTATTGAACTCACTCCATTTGAGCGTCAGGAGGCTCGTAGCAATGAGAGCCAACAATTGAAAGAAATCCGAGCATCGGGAACTAAAGTAATAACCCTGACAAAGCAGGAAAAAAACAAGTTTAAGACCACACTTAAACCTCTCATAGAAATGTACAGACATGATATTGGAACGAGTTTCGTGGAAATGGCACTTCAGGTCTTAGAAGAAAGCAGGGAAATAGCAGATAGCGAAATCATTATTGGGTTGGATGCCGATTTAACTGGAGGTTCCGCACGATCAGGATTGTCCATAAAAAGAGGTTTGGAGTTAGCTGCAAACGAAATCAACCAAAATGGCGGAATACTTGGGAAAAGCATAAGAGTTCTAAGCAGAGATCATTCGGGTATCAGTGCCAGAGGAATTGACAATATCAGCCACTTTAGCAAGGTTAAAAACCTGGTTGCTGTAGTGGGCGGGTTACATAGCCCCGTTGCTTTATCAGAATTAGAAATCATTCATAAAGAAAAAATTATTTACCTCGTTCCATGGGCCGCCGCTACCTCAATTGTCGGAAATGGTTATAACCCCAATTTTGTGTTTAGAGTTTCAGTTCGCGATGAATTTGCAGGGTCTGTTTTGGTAAAAGAGGCTATTAAAAAAGGTAACAGCAAAATAGCACTACTTCTTGAAAATACGGGATGGGGCAGAAGCAATCAAAAAGCAATGACAGACGCACTAAAAGCAGAAGAAAAAGAACCAGTCATTGTAGAGTGGTTTAATTGGGGCGAAAAAGATTTAACTCCTCAATTAAAAAGAATCGCAGCAACCAAAGCAGAAATAATTCTTCTAGTGGCAAATGCCCCCGAGGGAAAGGCAATTCTAAAAACAATGTACAGGGAATCAATTTTTCTACCTGTAATTTCTCATTGGGGCATAACTGGGGGCAGTTTTGGCGAGGAATTAAGCGAGGAGCTTTCTAAAATCCCTTTCGAATTTTTGCAAACATATTCATTTCTCACATCAAAAAGCACAAAAAACCAAAAAATAATCCAGAAGTATTCCGAACTTTATCAGATCAAAGATGCAAGAGAAATAATAGCACCCGTCGGAACAGCCCATGCTTATGATTTAGTATTTTTGCT
>JAJDBI010000084.1 GCA_029261435.1 Nitrospinaceae bacterium | reverse complement strand
GCGGCGACTACAAAATCCTGGTCGCGAAGAGATAAAAACTCTGCACGAACAAACCGCGCTGTTCCCATCCAACTGGTCAGTCCAATCACTATCATTATGTTGTAAATACTCGGCGGCAATAACGCAACCACCGTCAAAATTAAAAAGAACGTGGGAAAGCAAAGCATGATATCGACAAAACGCATGATAATCGTATCCACTGTGATGAATCCCAGTTTCACCCTTCCATAAAAACCCGCCAAGCCGCCAAAAAACACTCCCACCGTAAGCGATATCCCCACCGCCACAAATCCCACAGTAAGCGACACCGAGGTGCCCTCCAACATACGGGCGAACACATCCCGGCCCAATTCATCTGTACCCAAAAGATAAATTCCCAATACCGGCGCATCTTCCTTCGGTGTCAGAGTGCTGGCGAAAGTCGTGAATGGCGGAAGAAATTTTTCTGATAAACGCACCACTTTAGGATCGAAAACCACCACTGTCTGTGTGAAGATTTTTCCCAGCACTGCCAGGCCCAACAAGAACATCAGGAACCAGAAACTGGCATAAGCCATTCGGTTGCGTTTGAGAATATCCCAACGCTCCTGAAACAAGCCTTTAGAAGGCGGCAGAGCATCGGCTTCCAAATAAGTGATTGGTTCGTTCATAAGATTTCTCTAAAATTTAATGCGTGGGTCCGCAACCGCATAAAGGATATCGGACACCAATGTCCCCAGCAATACCAGAACAGCAGAAATAAAATTCAACGTCAAAATAACAGGGAAATCCCGCGCAAGTATGGCTTCATAACCTAATCGACCCATTCCCGGCCACGCAAAGATGGTTTCAAAAATTACCGACCCACCGATCAACCCGGGAATAGTCAGGCCAAACATGGTGATGAAGGGTAGCAGGGCATTGCGCAAACCATGACGGTAAATGACCTGATCCTCTGGAAGTCCCTTGGCGCGGGCGGTGCGCATATAGTCCTGATGAATCACTTCCAGCATTTGCGAACGCACATATCGTGAAAGT
Organism: Nitrospinaceae bacterium; assembly: GCA_029261435.1. GTDB lineage: Bacteria > Nitrospinota > Nitrospinia > Nitrospinales > VA-1 > LS-NOB. The sequence goes on along the minus strand of JAJDBI010000084.1, from coordinate 2,882 downwards.
ATCGCGGTCCCTGCAATAGCCGACATCATCGCCGGAACGGTGAGATGCCAGACTCTGTCCATCGACCGAAACAGCAATGGGGCTTCTTCCAACCCAAAAGTTTGCATCCCAATCACCGACACATCAAAAGTTTTAACCATAAATATGATGCAAAGATAAGACAGAAAAAACCCGGGAATGGAAATCAAAGCATAGGAAAAAAATGTACTGGTCCTGTCAAACATCGAATCTCGACTTAAAGCCGCGCGTATACCGACTGGGAAAGCCAGAAACCAGGTGATCAACGTCCCGATCAAAAATAGCGGCAACGAGTTGAGAAACCTCTGCCAAATTTTTCCCAGAACCGGCTGGTTATCCTTGAAGGATTTCAACTCTCCCGTAAAGAGATCTTTCACCCAGTATACATATTGGATGTGCAACGGTTCATCCAGATGAAACGCAGAGCGAATGCGTTGAATGTCTTCCGGTTTCATTCTCGGATTGGACGGGTCCACCAATGCCGGTTCTCCCGGAGCCAGATGCACTATGGCATGAGAAATGATGGAAATGAAAATCAGCAGAATAATCCTCTGCCAAATGTTTCTAAAAATAAAGTTGATCAATGTTGCCTCTACAGCCAATAGGAAGTTATACTTTCTGTCATGGATATTCTACAGCTCAGCAACTATCTCGACAACCTTTTGGATATTTCATCCATTAGCGATGCACCCAACGCCGTGAACGGACTGCAAGTGCAAAACACCGGCGAAATAAAAAAAATCGGACTGGCTGTAGATTTGTGTCAGGCCACCATTGACCTGGCCATTGAAAAGAACTGCCAGATGCTGTTTGTGCATCATGGAGTTTTCTGGGGTGGACTGCAACCGATTCGGGGCCCTTTTTATGAAAAAATTTCCTCGATGATGAGCGCCAATCTCGGACTGTATTCTGCGCATATCCCCCTTGACCTGCATCCGGTTTTGGGCAACAACCGGGCTCTGGCTGATTTAATCGGGCTAAAAGATCTGGAGCCGTTTGGAGAATATGGTGGCATCAAAATTGGATTCAAAGGCACGATAGACAAAAAACCTGCTGACATTCTGGCACAGGAATTGATGGAAAAACTAAATTCACCTGTCAAAGTGATCGGTGCCGGCGAGATTGAATCCGTCGGGCTGGTGACTGGTGGAGCGGCAGACATCGTTCAACAGGCCAGCCATGAAGGGCTCGATGCCTACATCACGGGAGAAGGAGCCAATCATCATTACCATGAAGCCATCGAAGGTGAATGTGTATTGATTTTTGCCGGCCACTACGCCACCGAAACTGGAGGCGTAAAATCAGTGGGCCGACATTTAGAACAAAAGTTTCAAATCACCACCGAATTCCTCGACTATCCAACAGGCCTCTAAAGCCAAAACTCTCAATTAATAATTCTTCAATAATTCGTTCAAGCCTGACTGGTAATCGGGGTAGCGCAACACCACCCCCAGTTCTTGTTTGATTTTTTTGTTTGATACCCTTTTATTGGTGATGTAAAAACCCCGAGCGGTGGGAGAAAGATCGGCTTCTTCATAAGGTATCAACGGCGGCGGTTCCACACCTAACAAACTACACGCATACTCCACGGCCTCAGCTGGGGGAGAAGGACAGTCATCGCTGACATTATAAACCTCGCCGGGTTGAGGTTTTTTCATCGAGGCCTCCAGTATTTGTGCAAGATCCTCCGAGTGAATGCGGGAAAAAACCAAGCCAGGTTTATCAATGCGCCGGGCGCGCCCCTGCCTTACAGAAGCCAGTAGGTTTCTGCCTGGACCATAAATGCCAACACAACGAAAAATCATCACTGGCAAACCATGGTCCTTGCCTATCTTAAGCCAAGCCGATTCCACTTCGATGCGTTGACGATTGCGGTCCGTAGATGCCAGCAAAGGAGAAGACTCATCCACCCATTTTCCCTGAGTGTCACCATAGACCCCAGTTGAAGAAATGTATCCGATCCACTGTAAATTCCGGGCTCTGGAAATTTCTTCAGCGAAGTTTTCCAACACCACATCGCCTGAAGACTGAGGAGGAATCGTGATCAAAAGATGCGTTGCACGGGAGATAGCTTCAGAAATTTCCGTCGTGGACTGAGACCCATCAAAGGGACAGACTGAAATATTATTCACTAAGCTTACATCTTGCTCACCCCTTACGGTTCCTGCAACATTCCACCCTTGAGGCAAGAGCCTTTTAGCCAGGGCTTGCGAAGAAAAACCCAGACCAAAGCAAAACAACTGACCGGGAGGGAGAAAATCCGGGACATTTTTTTTTTCAGAGGAACTCAAACCATACCTGGGACTGTTTATTTATGGGGACTGGCAATATTGTATTGTTCAGGAGTTCTGCTTCGTGGGTAAAGTCACCTTGAAAGTGCTCCCCGTTTCACCTGAATGACATACCTTGATTTTACCATGATGGCGGGCAACAATTCTCTCGCAAATTGCCAGGCCTATTCCACTACCTGCAAAGGCAGATCGACCATGCAGTCTGACAAAGGGCTGAAAAATCTTTTCCTTTTGTTCTGCATCCAAACCAATCCCGTTATCGCTGACATTAATATCCCATGAATCTTTCCTCCCTGGATTGGCAACCAGTTTGATCCTGGGTGTCTGTTCTTTTTTATGGAATTTAAGGGCATTGCTGATCAGGTTCTGGAACAGTTGGTGCATTTGTATAGGGTCCGCTTCGAGAGTGGGAAGATCCTCTGCGCAAACAACTCCATTTGTTTCACTGATAGAGTCTTCGAGGTCTTCAATAACTTCCTGCACCACTAAGTTCAGATCAATGGGCCGAAAAGGATCACCCTTAGTAGCTACTGTGGAAAATTGGAGAAGGTCTTCGATCATAGCCTGCATTCT
>JAJDBI010000083.1 GCA_029261435.1 Nitrospinaceae bacterium | reverse complement strand
GGGGTGGAGCAGCCTGGTAGCTCGTTGGGCTCATAACCCAAAGGTCGTCAGTTCAAATCTGGCCCCCGCTACCAAATTTAAAGGGATTACGGCAATTGTCGTAATCCCTTTATTTTTTGATATTCCCTTTATATGTTCCATTGATGTAAGATTATAGGTGTTAACAAGACTAACTGGCAGCAAACCATTTTCTCATTTCATTTATTAGAGGTAGTAATTATGAAAAGAATTGAAAAAATTTGCATAGTGCTTTTTATTCTAATGTTGCCCACAACTGCAATGGCTTCCAGCAATTCCCTCCTTGAGCTTTGGAAAAAATCTGAGTTTCTTTATGGAAGTTGTGGACATTGCGCAGATTTAATCTCCATTAAAAATAATAAAGATTGGGCAAACTTTCTTCCCTATGACCTCACAACACGCGATGGTTATTTCACAGCCAACCTAAAAGGCCCTGCTGGAACATCTGTCACTTTGTATGGACAGGAAGGTTATCGTGAGGACCGAGGTTACCTGATTATTATTAAAAAAGACGACTCGAGGATTGAAATTGAAGACCTGGAAGCATTCGCTCCGGGTAAGTGGACAGAAGTTGATAAAGAGGAAGGCGGCTACTCTGTTTTTTATCAACCTTACCAGAACTTCAAAACTTTTGTGAGTTCTGTCAAATGGGGTAAGTGGTGGGATGGTACCGCGCCGGTTAGCAATAACTAAACGGGTTCTCTCGTAAACAGCAGAAGAAATTCATTTTCTATTCTCCCCTGCCCGCAAGAATAAGTTACCGTAATTGCTGCACTGCATAACTCATTTTCGCTTCATGCATTTGGACTCCTTTTATCTACTCAACAAATCTATTGTGGATATGCAGTAGGACAAGATCAAGGTTAACTGACTTAGCTGGAATAAACTTTCGCAGTTACTGATCATTCAATTAGATAATAGTAAAGGAGTAATACATGATTCGCACAATATTTTTTTGGATACTTCTTTCAGCAGTAATACCGGTTTCTCTGACGTGGGCAAGTCATCCCGAAAAAAAGGTGGAAGGTGGATTAGAGTTCCTACCCTTATGTCCTCAGGCCAGGACTACACCCAATGCCCCAGATGAGTTCCGTAAATTGAGAAACCCACTACAACCTTCTCCTGAAAATATTTTTGCGGGACAAACTCTATTCCACTTTGATGCCAAACCAGGGCCTTGCAGGGTATGCCACGGCATCAGTGGAAATGGCCTGGGTATTCTGTTTCGCGAACTGCACCCCAATCCACGCAATTTCACCTGTAACCAAACCATGTCCACCCTGCCCGATGGGCAACTATTCTGGATCATCAAAAATGGTTCAGCCGGTACTGCCATGCCAGCTTTTAAGAACCTGGACGACGAACAAATATGGCAGCTAATCCACTATATTCGCCACTTTTCCAAAGAGGAGCATTAATATCTAAGAATCAAACTTTAGTTTCATGACTAAAATTATCAGAACTAAAACCAGAGTGACAGCGTTCCAAAAAATCATGGGCATTTCCTGAAGTAAAAACCCATAAACCAACCAGCAGATCACCCCAACACTGAAAACAGAAAACATCCCTAAAGAAAGATCAGAGGTCGACCGGCTTTTCCAAGTTTTCACCACCTGCGGCAAAAATGAAATAGTGGTTAAAAAACCTGCAAAGTATCCCAACATGGTGGTCGTGTTCATTTTGCCTCTTTAATTTCTACGAATTAAAAGAAATCCGCCAACCAGCAATAAAACACCAATCAGTCGAACGGCGTTCATTTTTTGTATGGGGAAACCCAGCCATCCAAAATGGTCGATCAGAACCGAAGCGATTAACTGGCCCGCAAGCAGTATTCCGACCAGAGCCAATGCTCCAATTTTAGGCCCGGCAATTATTGATCCCAATACCACTGCCGCACCAATGAGCCCGCCACCCCATGCCCAGAGTGGCATAGCGGTCATATGCCCAACTGCAGGAATAGGAATTTTAAATACCAGCACACTTGCCCCAAGGCATACAGCCCCAACAGCGAAAGAAATCAAAGCTGCCAGTACAGGGCTATTGATAAACCGGGCCAGTTCAGAATTGATACCTACTTGAACCGGCAACATAAACCCCACAAAAAATGCCAAAGAAGTATATAGATAGTTCATAGTACCTCCATCAAAAAGTCAGCATGCTATTCTTCCGCTAACTCATCTGCCAATTCAATGATTAACTTTAGAAAACCTATCAGGCGCAGGCGATTGTCATCACCGTCGCCTTCATGATCGTCATCTAATTCTTTCAGCCAGTTTTCATAACCATATTGGGCCAACTGAGTTCTTCCTGATAATCCATTTCCCAGGTCAGCGTCAAGATCACTCAGGCATAAAAACTCTTCCCTGGCTTGAGCAGCAACCTCAGCAAAACTTTCAGGACCATGTATGAATCTAAAAGTCCTGGAAGTTTCGGGAATCGATTCTGATATTTCAATTAAAATGGGGTTCGTTTGAGAATTCATGATATATAAAAGGTGTTAGTTTGTAATGAGTCAAAGTGTTCTTCGACTTTAAGTTAGCTGAGAAAAATAATCATTCATTATAGAGTACTTTTATTTCCAGAGCTTTCTATAAATAACTTAAAGGGTTAAAATATGATGACAAGAGGCAATGCCTTGAATCACAATGAATTCATGCAGGGGTTGATTAAAAGAAATCCCGGCGAAGTTGAATTCCACCAGGCCGTTGACGAGGTTTCCTCCAGTGTCATTCCTTACATCAACGAGCATCCCAAATATATCGAACATCAGATTCTCGAGCGAATGACTGAACCAGACCGAACTATTATTTTTCGGGTTTGCTGGGAAGATGATGAAGGAAATATCCGCACTAACCGAGGTTACAGGGTGCAGTTTAA
>JAJDBI010000082.1 GCA_029261435.1 Nitrospinaceae bacterium | reverse complement strand
GATACCCTGCCGGCAATGGAAGGTCTGTGGGAGTGGTTCGACACCGCCGTAGTCTACGAAGGCGAGTCGGCTTATCTGCAACTGACCGAAGCGGTGAAAAGCGGCGAGGACTTTTCCCAACTGCCCAACCTCATTTATAAAGACGACAACGGCATTCACACGAACAAAGAAGTTTGCTCGGAAAATCTGGCCGACATTCCACCACCGGACTTTGATGGGCTGCCGCTGGAAAAATATTTTGTGCCCGATCTCATCCTCCCCTATCTCGCAACACGCGGGTGTTACTGGGGGCGTTGCACATTCTGCGACCATTTCCAGGGCTACGTCGAAGGGTTTCGCACGAAACAGGTGGACCAGATCACAGAAGAAATTAAATTTCTCAAAGAAAAATACGGCACCCGGTTTTTTCATTTTACTGACGAGTCTTATCCCCCGGCTCTGTTCCAGAAACTATCGCGCAAGTTGATCGACACGAAACTCGATATCGCATGGACCACGCATATGCGGTTTGAAGAATCTCTACTGGAAGAACAGGTCTGGAAAGATGTGGCGGAATCGGGATGCAAATACCTGCATTTTGGTTACGAGTCCGGCAACCAGCGTGTCCTCAAACTCATGGACAAAGCCACCAAGCTCGATGCCATCGAAACCAATCTGCGCATGTCGTCCGAAGCGGGTATCTGGAATCACTTGATGGGCTTTTTCGGTTTCCCCGGAGAAACGGCGGAAGAAGCCGATGACAGTAAAGCCTTCGTCGAAAAAAACTCAGCTCACATCCATTCCCTGGGGTTCATGACCTTCGTGCTGGGTAAATACAGTCCCATAGCGTTCGAGCCGGAGAAATACGGGCTCACCTATTACAAAAACCCGGAATGGGATCTAGCACTCGATTACTACTTCACCACCAAAGGCGGGCTCAGCATTCAGGATGCCATGGACGTGTTCGACGAATTCGAACGCAATCACAATACCAAATGGGACCTGAGAACCTGCGTCCGCGAATATATCTTTCTCTACATAGATAAATACGGGTCCAACCATCTACCCCAATTAGAAGTCACCGAAGAACAACGCCAACAAATGCAACACACCGCCATAGGCATGGTCTAACCATTCGGCGTGAGGCCACCTGCAATAGCTTTTGCTTGCTGACAAAAGTCATCTCGGCTTGAAGAGGTTTAACCCCCTTGTTAAGGGGAAGGGGTGGTAACTTGCTTCATGCGGTGGGGTTATCGATGCGAACGTTTTACTCGGTTCTGGCTTTTGCGGTCCATGTGCTGGTCAATGGGTCGCCTTTCCGGTCCAGCCGGTTTTTGATTTAGTTTCCTTTACGATCCAGACGTGCCTCTATACGATCGCCTTTCTGATCGAGCCTTTCGTTGATGCTGTCGCCTCTGTTGTCAAAACGTGATTCGACCTGTATGGCCAAAGCGGTGGAGGAGGTTCCTACTCAGGATGAGTAAAGCGATGGCCAGTATCTTGTTCATAATGTTCTCCTTGGTTGTTGTTTTATTCCTGTACGGGCAATTCTTCCTTAACGAGACCTTTACGGATGGCGTAGAACATCATTTCGGCGTTGTTCTGCCAGCCCATTTTTTTCATGACATTGTTCCGGTGTGTGCTGACGGTTTTGGGGCTCAGGTTCAACACTTGCGCCACCCGGGACAGGGCCTTTCCCGAAGCCATCAGGGACATGACCTCCCATTCGCGGTCGGTCAGGACTTCATGCGGTAGTTGAATGCGTGGATTGATGCCGAGATTTTTTATGGCGATGCGTTTAGACACTTCCACTGGGATGACGGTCTCCCCTCTATGAACCCGTTTGATGATTTCGATTAATTGCTCGATGGACCCGGTGTTGAAGAAATAACCTTTCGCCCCGGCCTTGAAACAGCGGATGATGAAATCCGTTTCCGAATAACTGGTTGAAACCAGTACCGCGACATTCTGGAATTCGGCTTTGATGTTTTTAATGATATCCAATGTGCTGGGACCGGGCAGGATGGCATCCATCAAAACGACATCGCATTCGGTACTGGCAATCAGTTTGAGCAGGTGCCAGCCATCCGGTGCTTCACCCACTATTTTCATGTGCATGGCGTTTTGTTTTATGGAATGTGCCATGCAGTTTCTAAAAAGAGTGCGGTTGTCTGCCAGAATGATTTTTATTTTTTTAGATGTTTGTAAACTTGTTTCTGTCATGGCTGATTCAGTAAGCGTTGATATTTTTTTCGGAGGGATCAGACGGAAATCCTGATAGGAATTCCGCTGAGTCCCTGCCCGAAATCCTTCTACTACTTGTCAAACATGTATGGATAGAGCAATAAAAATGCCAAACTGTTGAGCCAGACCGGGAATATTTTAGTCATTGAAAATCAATGCTTTTGCGCAGGTCTTCTGGGGAAGCTGTTTGGGTGGTGTGGGTGATGGTCCACACAGGAGGCATTTTTTTCCTCTCTGCGTGACCACTTTTGAATGATCGATGAAAGATCAGTCATTCCCTGGAATAGTTGTTTGAAAATTTAGGCCGTTTTCCTTCCTTCATTTCAGCCGGATACGCATTTATTATTCAACTCTTCCGCCGATCAGACCCCTGAATACAAATCAGGATTCATGGGGCTTTGGGGGCTCCGGATCCCAATCTGGAGGTTCAAATGATAGAAGACATGGGTGGTTTCAATTCGAAAAGTATTTCACAACTTCGAGAAACAGCTTTGAACAGGGACCACCCCGGGCCGGGGCAGGTGTTGTTCAACCGTATTGATCAGAACGACAGCGGCGAGTTGGATTTTGATGAAATCCTGGCTTTGGTTGACAAGACAGGTCGGGGCAGCAAGTTGCTGGAAAATTTTGCAGAGATCGATCAGGATGAAAGCGGAGAGCCGAGCTTGCGGGAGATTAAATCCTACTTTAAGGATATAGATCTCACTGGGTAAACATGTTTGAGTCCGGGAAAAGTGGAGGCTTTCCCCGAATTTTTATTTAATTGCGCCTAATGGTACAACGGCCCGTGAGCGAAGCAAGCGTTGGGCTTACCCTTCCTGGGAAGGAAGTTTAAATATCACAATCTGGGTGGTGATAAATTTTGCATGTTCAAGCAATTCGTCAAGTCTTTGAATGATTTTGAATTTTCCAATAGATATCTGCCCACCCAGCCCAGGTCATCGACGACTTTTCTATCCAGCTCAAAACTGGTGGGAAGATTGAGATACTGTTCTTTTGTCAGGCCTTTATGTTTTCCCTTGTGCCGCCCTTCTGTATATAAACCGGGGGGGTAATGACGGTTGTCGGCCAGTTGGTCGAATCCGATATAGACCGTGTAGAGATCCAAAGGTTTGAGACTGTTTGGTTTGGCATTATCCGGTTTGGAGGGACAGGGTTTGTAGGTCATGCGCGGGTCTTTCCAAAGACTCTGGCGGGCATTCTGAAATTCTTTAAAGCTTTTTTTCAGAAGTTCGAGAGTGTCTGCGGAATAATTGTCCAGTGGCACTGTGGAAGCGGCTTCCAGAACATTAAGGATACCCGGCGGACTTGCACTTTTATCGAAATTTGTATTAGGTACGGTCTTGGCATCGACAACGATCACCACCAGTTTTTTTATAGTCCCGTTATTCATCTTATTGAGTAGGCTCCAGGAGACATCGCTGGAAGTCATGGATGCCAATGGTCCTCTCAGTCCGATATTATCCGCAAGACCTCCATCAATAAGCTGGATGAATGGACGGTTTTTTGCATCGCGATAGCTCCATTTATTTTTTGCTCGCTGGTAGCGGTCGGGGTTAACACTGAAGTTCCAGTCTTTTTCCGCCATTTTCACCGATGTGGGTTTCGGGTATGCACATTTGTCGGCATAGTTGTTGATCTGTAACGGTGTGAAAGCAACAGGAAATGCTGACGAGGCGGCCGCCGCGCGCCCAACTTTGAAATCGCTGAGAGTGGAACACAATAAATCAAACTGGGACTGAATGAGGGAAAACTGTGAACCGGCAGACATGTCGGTGGAGTTTATGATGAGAAACGGGAGTCCTTGATGTTTGAGATCCTTGAATGATTTGTTTGAAAATATTGTTTCGTTATAAAGCTCCGATGTCATATCGGTGCGCGCATAAGTGGGAGAGGCCAGTTTGAACCAGTTAACAGGGTTCAACAGCATCTCTTCGAGTTCTGTTTGCAGGGGGCGGTAGAGGAAGTGCTTTTTGAAACCCTCTTCTCCGTCGGAGAATAGTTTGTCGCGGAAGAGTCCATAAAAGGCGGAGGTGAAACTGCCGCCTGAGACCGATGAAATAACATCGACTTCATCGAGTAACCTTTTTTTTCCGTGCCAGTCAATATGGGTGTGCCTGAGTTTTTCCATCACCCCATAGGATAAGGCCGCTGCACGGGTGCCGCCGCCGGAAAATGTAAGAATGACGAAAAGGTCTTCGCTGTTTTTTTCGTTTCTTTCTTTTT
>JAJDBI010000081.1 GCA_029261435.1 Nitrospinaceae bacterium | reverse complement strand
CGATTACGAGTAAAAAATATGATTCGGGAATCCCCCTTGAGCTCAGCGATATCCAGAGGATTATTTTCAAAAAAAGAAAGTTTATTGAAATAATGCATGGTCTTGAGGCTTTGGATAACCTTGTCTCCGGAAAAATTCTCGGGCTTTATTCCCTTATTGGATTGAACGATCAAAGGTAAATCTTTATATTCTGGTGTTTCTTCAGAAAGGATCGCTCCAAAATTATCCATTAAGAATACTTTTTCAAACTTGACTCGGGCATAAGGCACACGCTCGGTCAATTCGATTTGAACTTCCTGAGGGAATTTTCGCTGAACAGATGCGGAAAGAACCCAGGGATGCTCCGCAAGTCTTTCTGAGGCTTTGGACAGGTCATAAGTGAATAGATTTTCTCCATGAACTGGCCCCAACCAATCCAGAAGCTGTTCTTCGACCAGTGAATGTTGCCCGCGAAATGATACATCTGCGATCTTAAACCGGGCGTCGGAAAGCAAGAAATTGTAACTGGCATAAACTAAATAAATGACTACCCCTGCTAAGAAAAGTTTTGAGGCCAATTCAAATAATGTTCTTGTCCAGGAAAAATCACGGTTCGATACTTTCAGCGGCCCTTTTTTGCGCAAGTCGCCACCTCGCCTGTGCTTTTTCTTTCTTTCAGAGTGTAGATCCGACCATGCGGCGGAGGGACTCTTTTGATCTGCGATTGCAAGGTCCATGATTATTCCGTGTAATCCAGTTGAGCAGTTTTTAATATTTCAACGACCAATTCATCAAACTTCATCCCCATTTGTTGAGCTGCCATCGGCAACAGGCTGGTAGGGGTCATTCCAGGGATGGTGTTCATCTCCAGAACTTGTGGAATCCCCTCATCATCTAGAATGACATCCACACGAGGGAATCCTCGTCCTCTCAATACCTGAAATACCTGAATTGCGACTTGTCTGCAACGATCAGCTTCATCTTCTTCAATATCTGCCGGGCAAATATATTCTGTTTTTCCTGACGTATACTTAGCCTCATAGTCATAAAAGCCGGACTTGGGGCGAATGTGAATGATCGGCATGGGGGTCATTTCATTCATTCCAATCGCCAGTAGTTTTCCATCAATAAATTTCTCTACAATCACTTCTTCTGAATAAGCAAATGCGGTTTCCAATGCCGGTTCCCACTGGTTTTCGTCTTTAACTATCGTTACCCCCAGGCTCGACCCCTGATTGGTTGGTTTGACGACAACAGGAAGATCCAGTGTCCGTGATATCCCCTGATTTTTATAGAGCACTTCATAATCGGCTGTGGGTATTCCATGAAACTTCAGTATCTCTTTGGATTTCAATTTGTCATAAGCCAGAGCACTCCCCATAACACCTGACGCGGTATAAGGAATTTTGAAATATTCGAGCAAGCCTTGAACACACCCGTCTTCCCCAAAGGTCCCGTGCAGAGCCAGAAAAGCCATGTCGATCGGATTCGACTTGAGTGTTTCTCCAATATTGTGATCAACATATATCGGCAAGGCGGTCAATCCTTTCCTGTTAAGAGCCTCAAGGACCGAATTCCCGGTGACGATTGAGACTTCACGCTCGGGAGAAAGTCCTCCCATGAGCACTCCAATAGTTTTATCTTTTAGATTATCCAAAATTATTCTTGCAAACCCTCTTTAAGAAGGTCCGCCCCGGCCCTTGGCCAAAAGGACCGGAGAACAAAGGAAGGAGGGGTGACCTTTGTGTGCGGACCAATTTAATATTATTGTTTCTCTCATTCACTCACCTGCGCTGACAATTTCAGTTTGTAACTCAATGCCTGTTTTTTTCTTCACTTCTTCCTGAATATTCTCAATCAAACAATTCACATCTTTAGCCGTTGCGCCCCCCTTGTTGACAATAAAGTTTGCGTGTTTGATAGAAACCCCGGCATCGCCAACAGAAAGCCCTTTCAGCCCAATGGACTCGATCAGCCTTCCTGCTGTGTCACCATCGGGGTTTTTGAAAACAGATCCTGAATTGGGGACCGTCAATGGCTGTGTTTGTGACCGTCTTGAGAGATGCCGATCCATCGCGTTCTGAATTTCAGTGCGATCTCCTTCTTCCATCTCCAACTCGGCCTCAATAATTATTCCATCGCCATCAGGGAAAATAGTTTTCCTATATTCGAAGGTGAGCTGTTCGCGTTTCAAGGTCTGGATTTCTCCATCCAGAGTTATTCGGGTTACACTGCGAAGCACCTGCCCTGTTTCAGTTCCTTCCGCCCCTGCATTCATGACGACTGCACCTCCCAATGACCCTGGGATGCCTACCAAATGTTCGATCCCTGTCAGGGAATAGCGAGCCGCATTTTTGGCGAGGTAAGACATTTTCACTCCGGCTCCAACCTTGATCACGGCACGGCGTTTTCCGGTTTCCTTGCGAAAGAAAAGAGGGCGCTTAATTTCTTTGAAACAATTTTTTAAAGAGACGACCACTCCACGAATTCCTCGGTCACCAATGAGCAGATTAGTCCCTTCACCAAGAATGAAAAGAGGTTGAGAACCTATATGCTTCAAAATCGTTTGAAGATCGCGAATATCTTCAGGGAAAATCAGAACATCCGCAGGACCACCAATTTGAATAGAAGTGTAGGGCGCCAGAATTTCGTTTTGAAGGACGGTGCCTTTTATCTTGTGTAACCATGGAAAAGAATAGCTCATAGTTTTACTCTGATGAATTTTATGACCGAGAACGGTTTTGGGATACTCCATCTTGGTTTTGAGATTGAAATCCCTTCCTGTTCCAGAATGGGCAATGTGAATCAATCGGCGTTTCCAGGCTTCGTTGAGCATAGGTGACGGTCCTTTTTATTGAAAGCGATCAATCATTGAAGTGGGTTGCAAGCTTGTGGCTCAACTCCCCGATATTTCCAGCACCGAGAGCCATGACAATGTCTCCCGGTTTGAGAATTTTTTGTAAATGCGGGATCACGGATTCCGTGCCCCCGATGTATTCCACGTTTTTATGTCCAAACTCTTTCACACCTTCTGCGATCCTGTGAGAACTGACGCCCTCTATGGCTTCTTCGCCTGCTGCATAAATATCAAGCAGCAGCAATTGGTCGGCATCGTTGAAGGCAGAGAAAAAACTTTCCATTTGATGTTCTGTGCGTGAATATCGGTGAGGCTGGAATATGACGACGAGTCTTCGGTCTGGCCAGACTTCTTTGGCTGTTGACAAGGTGGCTTGAATTTCTACTGGATGATGTCCGTAGTCATCAACAATTATTAAAGACTCTGATTGTTTGAGAATTTCAAATCTTCTCTGTACTCCGCTAAAATTTTTCAACGATTCAGCGATCGTAGGGAAATCCATATTCAACTCCATTCCGACAGCGACCGCAGCAAGAGTGTTGCAAACATTGTGTCGCCCCAAAGCGCCGGATAATATTTTCCCCAGTTTTTTATCCCGGTGATAGACGGTGAAGTAGGTTTTCAATCCTTCTACAGAGATGTTGCGGGCGGTGTAGTCGGCCTGCGATTTCAAGCCATAGGTAATGGTTCGTTTTTCAATTCCAGGAAGCAGGGACTGAAGGTTGACATCGTCAAGACAAAGAATTGCCGCACCGTAAAAAGGGATTTTATTTAAAAACTCCAGGAATGTAGATTTCATATTCTGCAGTGTTTGATAAAAATCCATATGCTCTTCGTCCAGAGTTGTGACCACCGCAAGAGTTGGTGAAAGTTTGAGAAAAGAACCATCACTTTCATCTGCTTCGGCAATGAGGTACTGACTCTGACCAAGTTTCGCGTGCCCCCCCATATTCTTGATTCGTCCACCAATTACTATTGTCGGGTCAAGATCTCCAGCCGCCAGAACTGTCGCGACCAATGATGTTGTTGTGGTTTTTCCATGCGTGCCTGCAATGGCGATTCCGTACTTCATTCGCATCAGTTCTGCCAGCATTTCAGCACGAGGGATTACCGGTATGGATTGTTCCCTGGCGGCATGGACTTCCACGTTGTCGTCGCTGATTGCATTGGACACAACGACAACATGTTTTCCGGTCACATTTTCCGCGCTGTGGTTGTGGCGGATGTCAGCACCCAGAGACTTCAGATGATCGGTGACTCGATTAGAAGAAGGATCAGAACCGCTCACTTCATAGTCTTGATTTATCAAAACCTCAGCGATTCCGCTCATTCCCGAACCTCCGATCCCGATAAAGTGGACCCTTTTTGTTTTTCCTAGAAACATGACAGAACATAATTCCCTTCTGTTTTTCCGGTTCGACCGGATTTTTGATTCGCATCCTTCAGCAAGTCCATGCATATTGCGCGGACTTTCTCCGTGGCATCCCGGTTTCCTAATTGGTAGCTGTTATCCTCCATTTCCTGAATCCGTTCAGGATCTTCCATAGCGCGAAGAATCGACTGGGCAATACGCTCTCCTGATAATTCCTTGTCGAGCACTAACTCGCCGGCATTGGCGGCATCCAGCACTCGAGCATTTTTTTCCTGATGATTGTGAGCGGCATGAGGGTAAGGAATTAAAACGGATACCTTTCCACAAGCTGTCACTTCTGCCAAGGTGGTGGCCCCAGCCCGGCAGATCACTAATGAGGCTTTGCGATATTGTTCTGCGACGTCATCAATGAACGGTCTGACATCATGAGAGAGACCACTGTTCTCATATTTGCGTTTCACCATTTCATGATCGCTTTCACCTGTTTGATGTGTGATATGAATATTTCCTTTTTTAGAAGCAAGCGACTGTAGTGCTTCCACCATAGATACATTTATAGAGTGAGCTCCTTGACTGCCTCCCAGCACCAGCACACGGAAGAGTCCTTGCGGGGCCTTGGGGAATTCTTCCCGAGGCTGACAGAACTCTTCACGAATCATGTTTCCTGTCACAGCGACTTTATCCCGCGGAAAGAATCTGGCAGAATCCTTAAATGAAACCGCCACCTTGTCTGCGATTTTTCCCAACCATTTGTT
>JAJDBI010000080.1 GCA_029261435.1 Nitrospinaceae bacterium | reverse complement strand
GTGGGAACAACATCAACCCGGGTCTTGGAGACCCAGGGGTTTGAGAGGACTATCCGGAAAAAGGTATCCGGTTGGAGCAATTGCTTCATCTATCCGGGATGGGAGTTCAGGAATGTGGACCACCTGCTCACTAACTTCCATCTTCCCAAATCAACGCTATTTTTACTGGTATGCGCTTTCATGGGTGAAAAATTGGCAAAAAAAGCCTACAAAGAGGCCATCAAGAATAAATACCGCTTTTTCAGTTACGGCGATGCAATGTTAATTCTTTGAAAGTAAGACCCTTGGCCAAGATATTATCAAGTCGTACCGTCATCCACCACTTGCTTGAAAAACTTTCCAGATTTAAAGCGAACTACCTTCCGCGCAGAAATTTCAGCTTCTTCACCCGTTTTTGGGTTTCTGCCAACGCGCTTGGTTTTTGCACGAACCTGGAATGTTCCGAACCGACGTAAGATAACCGGCTCTCCATGACCCAGCGATTCTTTTATCAACTCAATCACTGTTTCCACAGCCTCTTCAGCCTTGGCTCTTGACAAACTGGCACGAGATGAGACCTGATTAATGATATCTTGTTTGGTCATACTCCCTCCTCAAAACAAACTAATTATATTTTTAAAAATTTTTGACCCGAATATTAATTTTCATGTACACACCTTCATAAAAAATTGTTTCTCAAAGGTAATGACATTGAGTAAAAAAACTGGGTAAATCGACGGCTAATAAATTACAACCTGTTATTTGAATCGGTGGCATTACTTTATCACTTAAATTAAAAATATCAATAATTAATTCAAGAATTTAGCAGTATTTCCTTGTATGAAAAAATTCCCTAATTTCACACTTGACAGTGTCATGGAAAAAGCAAAAAAGAGGGGCTGAGATAACCCTTTCTTTAAAAAGAGTTATGGAAACGCAGAATTAAAGAGACGTACCAGGAATTAATCGGGAGGGTTCACAACTATGGGTAGAGAGGTAACGATTTTTGCGTTTGAACAATGTGATAAACCTGATCGCCGGGTTTGACCAGATGCAGTTTTTCCCGCGCAATTTTTTCGATTTCGTAGGGGTCCGATTTCAAACCCTTAATTTCCATTCGAAGCTTTTCGTTTTTCGTCCGCAAATTTTTATTTTCGGATTTTATTTTATGTTGTTCCTGTTCTAACTGGTAAGCATTTAAAATTCCATTCTCGTGAAAAACCGCCATCAAGAGCAACAACAAAAAAAAGCCCAGGCTCAACAAGAATATTTTCTGATATCGAGAGTTTTCAGTCATAAAATTTAAAGCATTTTTTTTATAGATAGAAATTGAGAACTGCCACGATCAGGTCAGGTTATAAAAAACATCCCTTCCTCGATAAATCGCGGTGTCACCTAGTATTTCCTCAATGCGCAAAAGCTGGTTATATTTAGCAGTCCGGTCAGTTCGGCACAAAGACCCTGTTTTAACCTGGCCTGCATTCACAGCTACAGAGATATCCGCAATACTCGTATCTTCCGTTTCGCCAGAACGATGCGATATAACAGTAGTGTATCCAGCTCTTTTGGCCATCTCCACGGCATCCAATGTTTCTGTAAGCGTACCTATCTGATTGACTTTAATGAGGATAGAGTTGCCAACCCCTTGCTGAATTCCCTTAGCCAGAATCTTCGTATTGGTGACAAACAAGTCATCACCAACAATTTGAACGGAGTCACCGATTTCGTCCGTTAACTTTCCCCAGCCTGTCCAGTCATTTTCCGCCAGACCATCTTCAATGCTGATGACAGGATATTTACCCGCCAAACTCGCCAGATAATCCACCATCTCGCTGGATGTCCATTTATTGTTTCCCTCTGCCGCGAGAGTATATTTTTTGTTGGAGTAAAGTTCACTGGCGGCAACATCCAAGGCAATTAAAATATCTTTCCCGATTTTATACCCGGCACTTTTCACCGCTTTGATTAAAACCTCAATCGCCTGTTCATTCGACTTTAAGTCAGGAGCAAAACCACCCTCATCTCCGACAGCAGTATTGAAGCCTCCTTTTTTCAAAACCGATTTTAAATGGTGAAAAACTTCAACACCCATTCTCAAGGCTGACGAAAAAGACTTGGCACCAACAGGCACTATCATGAACTCCTGGATATCCACATTGTTATCAGCATGCGCTCCACCGTTCAACACGTTCATCATGGGTACAGGAAGTTCTTTAGCATTTGTGCCACCGACATACTGAAACAAAGGCAGGTCGAGATCACTGGCAGCCGCCTGAGCAACAGCAAGCGAAACTCCCAGTATGGCATTGGCACCCAGCTTACTTTTATTGGCCGTACCATCCATCTCTATCATCAGTCGGTCTATCAAAACCTGTTCTGTGACTTCAATACCTATAAGTTCCAGAGCAATTTTGGTGTTAACATTTTTTACCGCCTTGGAAACACCTTTCCCTAAATAAACTCTGGCGTCGCCATCACGTAATTCGACAGCCTCTCTGGAACCCGTAGAAGCCCCTGATGGAACAGATGCTCTACCCATTGC
Organism: Nitrospinaceae bacterium; assembly: GCA_029261435.1. GTDB lineage: Bacteria > Nitrospinota > Nitrospinia > Nitrospinales > VA-1 > LS-NOB. The sequence goes on along the minus strand of JAJDBI010000080.1, from coordinate 3,352 downwards.
TCCACTTTCCAAAGTCACGTCCACTTCCAGCGTCGGATTACCTCTTGAATCCAAAATTTGTCTACTCTGCACCTCTATGATTTCACTCATAATCTCAGTTATCCCCGAGCCGCAGTCATCGCCTTGCGACTAGCTTCTATGGTTAGATTGATTTCCTCATCCGTATGAACCGCAGACATGAAACCAGCTTCAAATTGAGAAGGTGCAATATAAACCCCCTCTTCTAATAATCCATTAAAATAACGTTTAAAAAAATCCGTGTCGCAGGATTTGACCGTTTCAAAATCGACGATTTCCCTAGAGGTGAAAAACATGGAGAACATCGAACCGACTCGCGTAAACTGTGCTTCAACACCCAGGGCTTCGACATTTTGCTGCAGCCCTTGGCATAGCTTCGCTGACTTCTCTTCCAGGGATTCATAAACCCCGTCTTTTGATAGCAAGTCCAACATTACATTTCCGGCGGCCATCGCCAGGGGGTTTCCGGACAGAGTACCCGCCTGATAAACTGACCCCATTGGAGAAATATAATCCATCACTTGGCGCGATCCGCCATAGGCGCCCACCGGCAGTCCTCCGCCGATTATTTTTCCCATGCAGGTGATATCAGGAGTGATTCCGAAAAGTTTTTGTGCGCCTCCTAATGAAACCCGAAATCCGGTAATGACTTCATCAAAAATCAAAAGTGCCCCGGCTTTTTGAGTCACTTCACGTAAGGCTTCAAGAAAACCCGGTTTTGGTGGAACCACACCCATATTACCGCCAATGGGCTCCACAATCAGGGCAGCAATTTCATTGCCTTCTTTTTCAAAAAGTTCTCGCACCTGGTCAATATTATTATAGGGAAGGTTCAATGTTTTCTCGGCAAGACTGGAGACAATACCAGGACATTCTGGAATTCCCAGAGATACAAGTCCCGATCCGGCCTTAACCAAAAGGCTGTCCCCATGCCCGTGATAACATCCCTCGAACTTCACAATCTTGTCTCGACCCGTAATTCCTCTGGCCAATCGCAACGCACTCATCACGGCTTCAGTACCAGAGTTAACCATCCGCACCACTTCAATTGAAGGCACAGCCGCAACAACTTTTTCAGCCAACTGGATCTCCAACTCCGTAGATGCTCCATAACTGGTACCCAGCTCAGCCTGCCTAGCTATAGCAGCCACTATTTCAGGATGCGCATGACCAAAAATGAGCGGCCCCCAGGATGCGACATAGTCGATAAACTCATTGTTATCGACATCCGTCATTCTTGATCCCTTGGCATGCTTGATAAACAAGGGGTCACCCCCGACGGCATTAAAAGCTCTGACCGGACTATTCACTCCCCCCGGCATCACCTTTTTAGCCCTTGGGAAAAGATGACTGGAATTATTTCTATTCATATTATATTAACCAAATAAAATTGAGAGTTCGTCTTTCAGCTTCTGCGGAATTTTTTCAGGGTCAGTGACCACAGCAAATTTAGCAGCGTCACAACAGGAACAAGGTTCTATGCTTCCCAACATGGGTATCAATTCTTTTATCACCTTCTGCGCCTGTTCTACATTTTTATGCATGATCGCCAGAACTGCTTCAAGGGTGACAGGCTCTTCTTCTATATGCCAACAATCGAAGTCAGTCACCAAAGCCAAAGTGGAATAACATATTCCAGCTTCACGAGCCAGTTTAGCTTCAGTAACATTGGTCATTCCTATAACATCAACACCCCATTGGCGATATAAAAGCGACTCTGCTCGAGAAGAAAACTGAGGTCCTTCAATACATATATAAGTTCCTCCTTCGTGCGCATCTGCGCCAGCCTTTTGAGCGGCATTAAAGAGCGTTCTCGCAGTTGCAAGGCAAACAGGGTCTGCCATGCTGACATGACCTACCATTCCCTCAGAAAAAAACGTGCTTATGCGCTTATAAGTTCTATCAATGAATTGATGAGGCACCACAAAATGACCTGGAGGCATATTTTCCTTCATGCCTCCCACAGCGCTTACAGATATAATCCGCTCAACGCCGATTTTTTTCATCGCATAAATATTTGCCCGGAAATTTATCTCGGAGGGGGGAATGACATGCCCTATTCCGTGACGAGGAAGAAAAGCCAATTTAACACCTTCCAGTTTTCCAATAATAATGCTATCGGAAGGAGAACCAAAAGGAGTGTCCACAGTTACTTTCTCGATAACTTCAAGGCCCTTCATTTGGTACAATCCGCTCCCGCCGATCACACCTAGTAATTTCTCCGCCATGAAAATTTACTCCACTGAATATTGAAAGGGATTTAACTCAGATCATTGAGTTTTAATATGGGTAAAAAAGACTGGACGAGCAGAAAGCCCATCCGATTAAAAAAATCACAACCCCTTTCCCTTATCTGGAAAAGGTTATTGAATACGATCTGTATGTTCAAGCAGATTAAACCGAGTCTTCTCTTTTTCTTTCTACCTCACTCAACAAAAACTTTAACTCCGCAATCTGCTCTCCGGCCCTGCCAAATAAAGTTTCTTCTTTTTTGAGGTTTTGAACCTTGACGCTCACATCTTCCGCCAACAGGTTCAAGGAGCTCAGTCTTTTTTCAACTTCTCCAAGCATATTAATTTTGCTATTCAGCTGATCAATTTTTGATTCAGCATCTTCGGTAATGTTAGTCAGTTTTTCAATGTTCAGGTTGATTTTATCCAGATTATCTCTCTCTTTATCGATTCTCGCTTTTTCGACATTGGTGCGATTGATAACCACTTCTAGTTCACCAAGAGCCTGCTGGGTGTGCTTAACTTTTTCTTCGCCTTCATGAACCTGACTGATACGGTTTTCTGTTCTCTCCAGCATATTGCTGAGCTGATCCATTTTCTTTTCAACATCAAGCATGAACTCCTGCTTTTCATCCAGAGCATCCTGCCTGTTACGTAAATCCTTCATCAGGTTATCAAGCTCCTGAAGCTTCGAGTCTGTCTTTTCCACCTGAACCGAGTCCTTATTCAGCTCCTCCATCTTGCCTTCAAAGTTGGTAGCAATTTGTCCCAGCTCCTCACGAATCTGATCTATTCGGGAAATCTCGTCCTTCGCCTCCTGAACCTCCTTAAATCGAGTACGTAATTCAATTTCCTGAATACTCAATTTAGAAGAAATATTATTCATCCGTTTTTCTTGATCATCGATGGCCGCTTTTTCTTTGGCCATATCGAGGATTTTTTCCTCAAGAGTATTGGCCATCGACTTCAAGTCTTCAAGCTTCTGATCCACTTTCTCGAGGAAGTCGATTTTCTTGGTAACCTTGGCAATTTTTATGTTCGCCTCTTCAATGAAGAAATCCAGCCCGTCCACCTTCTTCTCCATCTTTTCAATGAGGGCTTTC
>JAJDBI010000079.1 GCA_029261435.1 Nitrospinaceae bacterium | reverse complement strand
GCTTGTTCTTACCCGAAAAATTGGCGAAAGCATCAAAATTAATGAAGATGTCAAAATAACCGTTATAGATGTAAAGGGCAAGAACATTCGCCTGGGCATTGAAGCCCCCCGTGAAACTAAAATTTATCGCGAAGAGGTTTTTTTGAGAATTAAAGAAGAAAACCAAACCGCCGCCACCTCACATCAATTTGACCCATCCAAGGTGTCTCAATTGATGAAGGACAAAATTAAAAAATGAAGCTCGAAACAACCCGCTTCGGCAACCTGGATATCGAAGAAAAAGAGATCATCGAATTTCCCGATGGTTTGTATGGGTTTGAAAAGGAAAATCGGTTTACCTTCCTTCCTTTCAATCCGAACGTAGAGAGTCCTATGGAATGGATGCAGTCTATCCAGTCACCGCATTTGGCGTTTGTGATCACCGATCCACACCTGTATGTGCCGGACTACAAACTAAAACTGCTGGAAGAGGATAAGAAGAAAGTAGAACTGGAACCAGATGAACCCTTCCTGACTCGTTCTATTGTCACGATTCCTGAAAACTATACCGAAATGACGGCGAACCTGGTCGCACCGTTGGTGATCAACTCCAGCAAAAGAATCGGGAAACAATTCGTGCTGACCAGTATGGAGTACGACACCCGTCATTTTCTACTGCCAGAAGAAATGCGAACCACCACCGCTACCCCTCACTAGCCAGCGTGACGCTGGACCCACATTGAAATAATTTTTTCATAGCCATTGTGCCCCAAAAGGGGGATTTAGTTTTTTCAGCCAATAGAGCTTTGCTATTTACTACCCACGGCTCTCCGGCGGTTGAGGTAGGTTGCCATTTGAGCGTCGTCACTGTTGGCATCTATATAGAGATAGGTGTTTCGGGAGTCTGAGTTGAGAGCGAAGTTGACCCGGTCCAGTTGAGTTCCATCGACAAACATAAGGGTGCCCCAGGGTGCTTGCACCCGGTAGCCTCGGTTCTTTTTCACGAAACGGATGAAGGTTTCGAAGGAATTGGCGCAAAGTTTAGACCTTAAGTTCTCCAGATCGCAAACCACTCTTAGCCGAGTCGAATTATTCTTCGTTCTCCCTTCCAGTTTTATAGCCAGAGTAGCCTTTTTGGCCGCTTGGGTTTTCAGGGCTTTGCGGGAAAAATAATTTTGTATTTCTTCTGGTGTCAGGTCGTATCGGATGAAGGCGTGAAAATCCCCTTGAATAAGAGTGTTGTAGCGGTTGAGGGTCACCCGTCCCCAATGTCGCATTCTGAAACCTGTATTCTGGCTGGCCTGGGCAAGGTTTTTGGCACCCTGTTCGCACTCCTCCATCGAAATGTCTGCCGCGCAGACCAGGTTTTCCAATTGTAGTTTGGCTTTAAAAACTGAGCCGTACTTTTCCTGAATTTTGTCATACATCTTTTGTCTGGGATCCCAGGTTTTAAACGGGTCTTTCAACAGACGTTTGCTCATCTCGGAGGGTGAGTTGTTAAAGCCAAGAATCAGCTTCCCTGGGCCATCTGATGAAGTGTGAGAGCGAGTGATGACGATTTCCTGCCAACCACTGGTTTTGAGAGTGTTGGGCAGTCTCACTAAAGCCAGATTTTCGTATCCCTTCAAACAGTCATCGTTGGAAATTTCCTGCGAACAATAAAACTCTTTTATTCTGAGGTTTCTGGCAATGGTCTGCTTCAATCCACGGATTTTATCCAGAAAGGCGGTCTGTTCTTCATGACTCAGCTGCTTGGTGAGGAATTGGGTGATGTCATCCCTGGTAGCGTTCCAAGGGATCAAAATGGTGTGGAATCCCGCAGTTTTCAGGAACCGATTGCTGATGCCAACAACTTTATAATTGGAAATATTAGAGTCGGTGAAAGCTTCCCTCAAAGCCCGGGTGCCGGTCAGACATTGTTCGATAAGAGGGATTTGATCTTCCGTGAGACCGATTTTTTTTATGAAAGGGAAACACTCAAGCGTTTGAATGTCGAATTGTTTTTCTAAGGCCTGTTTTTCTTCAAGAAGCTGATGAAAAGCATTGGCATGAAGAGAAGAGGGTAAAACAATCCACATGCTCAGGAAAGCAACCAATAATTTAAAGTGAATAGGCATGAACTCAGTCTACCACCCTCCAGCGAGAGAGGCAAAGAGCGAAATTTTGTTTATTCAAAAGGCTCTGATTTTTTCAACTCACTCCGAATGGTCAGAAATAATATGCCAGTTCTATTTGCATGATTTCGTCATCGCGTGACTCGAAAAAAAAGTCTGTGGCAGGTTGATTGATGAAAGCACGAAACTCAGCGGTCAGGAGCAGGTTATCACCAAACCTGTGGTTGGTTTCCAGAAACAGGAGTCGGGTCGAACTGTCGATGTCTTGTACCCAGCCGAATAGGGCTTCTGTACTGGCCGAATTGTTGAAGGCGAGCCGGAGTCCACCTGCCAGATCGTTTTGAAATGCATTGGTGGCTTTACTCTGGCGAGTGTCGTACATCCATTCCCCGAGGACTCCCAGATCCATTTGTGAATTCCATATCCGTGTAAAGGTGTATTCAAAACCTCCGGTCCATGCATAGTAATTCTCGTTGCCCTGGCCGTCACGATATAGGGCTTCTCCCTTCCACAACCATTCTCCTGTGACAAAAGATAAATCCAGGCTGGTTTGGGTGATTTGTTCATAACGGGGAATTTTGACAGCGTCCCCGTTGGAGTTGGTGCCATCGAGCAGGGAGGGTTCCCGGTTAGTGCCAATAAACTGGGAGATGCCAACGTCCCAATCCCCAAAAAAATGTGAATAACGAAAGGCCCAGTCGCTGTGCCATTCTTCGGCGGCACTTTCATATTCGGTCTGGTCGCCATCGATCAGAGTAGCACCGCGTAACCTTCCACCCTTGCCAGGAAATGTTCTCTCGCGGAAGTAAGGAAGCCAAAAAAGATCTAGCGTACCCCAATCGCGGGAAAATGAAATATTGGCCATGGGTTGTCCGAGTTTGTCTTCAAAATCGATATTTTCTACCAGGTCGAACTGATTAATGATATCCACAAGATGAAAGAATTCTGTTGTTCCCCAGAAAACTTTTCGGACTCCCAGTCTCAGTTCAAAATCATCTTGAAGCCAGAGAAAGGTTAGCTCCCGTATGTCAAAGTGGGTGCGTTCCTGATCTGCACTGTTGAGGCGGTAAAAAGGAACGAATGTGAAACTGCTTCCACCTTCAAACTCGTGGTAATACTCGGGCTTGAATACGAGTGAGACGGAGTGATCCTCCTGCCCTATGTATCGGGCACTGTTTGGATATAGCCGCGTTTCTGCACCGACAAAACCGGTTAACTCATGTGCCTGAGTTGTGGAAGCTGCAGCGAAAAACCCTGCCACAATGAGGAGGAACAATATTCCACGGCTGGTGGTCGTGAAAGCAGGCATGGTCAGCGGGTACGTTTGAGGCTGTTTTTATTAAAATTCTTATCGCTCAATCCGGTTTGGAATTTATAATCCGACCAGGTCAGTAAAGTGCTTTTTCCGGTTTGGTGATTTTCCATATACATATTTCCCGGGTACCAGTATTTGCCCAGATATTGTTTGAAGTCGGTTTGAGTCAAGGTTTTTAGGGGTGAATTTTTACGATCAAAAAATTCAATTCGTAGGATTTTATAATCTTTCTGATCAAGCCATACTACCTGCCTCGTGTATCCTGAGTTTTTATAAACTGGGTAGCGTTCAAAAACAAAACACTTTTCTCCCTTATAATCTTCGTCACGGATCCACTTATAATTATATTTTTCCACTTCCTGACTGGTGACGTCCTCGTAAGCAAATTCACTGCCCATAAAGGAGCCTGATTTGTTGGCAGAACTGATTCGTTTAACACGTTTCAGGGCGGGTAAATAAAGCCATTGGTCATCAGTGCCGACTTTATGCGTAAAGTTGAGGAGGGCCGTGCCTTTGACATCGCGAGGCCGGTCAAATATAGAGAGAGATTTGTCACCATCGCCTTCGACTTCCAGAGTTTTGTTCCTGATGTTGCGAGAGCTTTCTTCGCCTTGACGGTTTTTTAAAAGCATCACCATGTTGGCAGTGAAATCCTGAAACCCGTTATCTCGCTTGTCGTCTTCTGTGGCAATTGCGAGCCCTTTTTCCTCAGGTGTTTCAGCCATTGCCGGACTAACGATAAAAAATATTACTATGGATAAAATACAAACCGTGCTTTTCATTAAAACTTCTCCCTGATTAATGGGTGACTATTGCTTTACTTTGTTGTCCGGTCCAGTTTCATTAAAAGAGCTGGCAAGAATAGAAAATCCGCTAAAAGGGCGCAAAGAATCGAAATTGTAGTCATGAATCCCAGCTGGACATTCATCCGAAACCCGGAATATGTCAGCACTAAAAAGCCACAGACGAGAATTACAGATGTCAGGAGCAGAGCGGTACCCACTGTGTGGAAAGAATAACGCACCGCTTCTTCTGTTGACTTACCGAGTTCCATACGGGCCCGGCGAAACTTGCTTAAAAAATGTACGGTATCGTCCACAATGATTCCTAATGCGACGGGGGCGACAACCGATACTGCCAGCCCGATTTCTCCCACAAACCAACCCCATATTCCGAAAGTCATGATCATCGGAACCAGATTGGGCACTGTGCTGATGAGCCCAAGTTTGAAACTTCTAAGAACGGCAATCAAGATGGCAGAGATTAAAAGTAATGCTGCAGCGGTTCCCACCATCATGCTTTCAATATTACGCATGGCAATATGGGAAAACATGATTAGCGGACTCGCTCCATGAGAAGCCATTTCCCGAGGGGCATTCCTTTTCAGCCATTCCTGCGCCGAATTTTCCAGATCCAAAGCATCCTGGGTTGAGATACTTTCCAGGATAGCGGTAAACCGAGTGGAAGATTTATCGATATTTATTTGGTTGTTCAGATCCAGCCCGAAGGGTAATGACAATTCGTACAGTAAAAGGTACTGAGCTGACAGGTCGCGTTCTTCAGGCAGACGGTAATAGGATTCTTCATCCCCATGCATGTTTTTATTCAACCGTTTCATTGTGTCTGTTAGTGTTGAGACATACATGACTCCGGGTTGTTGGCGGTACCAGTCTGCAAACTCATCGAGTTTTTTTAGATATTCGGGATTACTGATTCCTCCCGATTCTCCTGCGCCAAGGGAGTACTCAATAGATTCAAACCCGGTTAAATGTTCTTCGACATAGTCGTTGTCGATCCGGAACTGGTAGCGAGTGTCAAAATACTCATTAAATTTTTCATCGATAATATTTCTAGGTATTTGAATGGAGAGAAAAGTAATGACTATTATCATGCCCCAGAAAAGCAGGTTCCTGTTATGGATTACCCAGTCACCGAGAGTGTCGATGAATCCATTGTGTGAAGAAGTGACCGCTTTCACCCGCAATGGCAAGATAGCCATCATAGCTGGCAGGAAAAATACAGAATAAATATAAGCAGCCATTACCCCTACAGCTACAATGTTCCCGAGATCGCGGAACGGAGGTGAATCGCTGAAATTCAGGCTAAGAAATCCAATCGCCGTTGTGAGACTGGTGATAAAAACTGGTTGATGGTTCACCCGTAATGTTTCCTGAATCGCCTCGTATTTAGGCTTGCCATGCCGCATTTCATAAAAAAGTGTGACCAGAATATGAATGCTGTCTGCCACGGCGAGAGTGAGAATGATCGTTGGTGCATTGGCCGAAATGGGGGTCAATAGAATTCCCGACCATCCAGCAATGCCCATGCCGGTAAGAATAGAAAATGCCATGATCAAAATGGTGGTGAAAGTTCCCCAGAAAGTTTTTAAGCTGAATGCCATTATGATTAAGACTATTCCGTACATGATGGGTATGAGGGACTTCATATCCCCTTCCCCTGCTTCGTTAAAGGCGTTGTCCATGAAAACAACCCCTGTCAAATAGATATTTACGTTTGGATATTTTTCCTGAAACCGGTTTTTCATTTCTCGAGCAAATGTTACGACTTCGGGTGTTTCGGTGATGGTTTTTTGCGGCCGGTTGATGGTGACATTGATTCCGGTAATATCAGATTTCTGGGTGATTAGACGGTTCAGCAGAAGCGGTTCAGCCAGGGCCACCGACTGGACTTTTTTTAATTGTGCGTCAGTAAAGCCAAGGGCGTTTTCTGCTAGATCCTGAACCACCAGGTCGTCTTCCTTCGACCAGGTATATTGAAAATTTGTGACGGAATCGACCCGGATGGAGTAAGGGATTTGCCAGGATTCCCGGGTGATTTCCTCAATAATGGCTAATGTTTCTCGTGTGAAAACCTTGCCGTCTTTAGGTTCCACTGCAAACATTACATTGTCGTTTTTGGTGTAGGTGTTCTGAAGAGTTTCAAAAGCGAGCAGTTGCGGATTATCTTTGCTGAAGAACACCCGGTAGTCTGTGGAAAAGCCGAGAAAACGTCCACCAGATGCTGCAACAAAGACGATCAGTAGAGTTGTAAGTACGATCCACCAACGAAAGCGGATTATCCAATCGCCAAAGCTATTACTACTAGAGTTTGATTTCATGATAAATATTAAATAATTTTAAAAATATTCATTTATGGGAAAATTTTTTTAGTGCTTCAATCCATTTATCAGCAGGGCAGTCACGGCGAGGACTTCTTTCCTCAATTCTTCCAGCGGGAATGCATCCATATATCTTGGGGCGATAAATTTTATCAGGGCGGCCTGAATGATTTTCGCGGTTTCCAGCACATCTGGGATATTGAAATCGCCGGAGCGGTTTCCTTCTGAGAGAATTTCTGATAACAGAGACCTTTCCTGTTCCATGTATTGTAATACGATGTCCCAGCGCTCGCGAGAGATGAAGTCAACCAGCTCCATTAATGCCGGCTGGTCTGAGAACTGGTGGTGCATGTAGTCCAGAACTTCCAGCGCAAAGGTTTGCAGTTTTTTTTCCGGGGTCAGCTTGTGATTACGGACAATTTCTCGGACGATGTCCAGTTTTTGATGCATGCAACGCTTGGCGCACCCTTCACCTATTTTCTTTTTATTTTCGAAATATCGGTACAGGTTTCCAGCGGACATCTCGCAGTCTTCGGATATCTCGGCCATGGTGGTTTTACCGAACCCAAAATGACAAAATCGCAGGAAAGCCTTGTCCAGAATGTTGTTTCTTGTTTCTTCCGTGGTCTCTTCGGCTAGTTTCATGTTTGATTTATAGTAAATATAATAAAATATATTTACTATGATGAGCTGTTCCGGGTTTCTTGTCAAACTTTTATTTTTGGTAGAGAGTGTATGGGGTTTGAGGGGTGGTAGGATGTTTAACTTTTATCCAGAAGGTCGATTTTGTAACACTTGGAGAAAATGAAATGTTCACGTTGAGTGATAAACGGGTGTGAACCGGCCGAAGGTTTTAGCCTGAGATGCTCAGGAGTTCCTTGATAGCACGTGATTAAACAGCGATGGCAGTAGCGCCGATATCTTGATAGGCTTCGAGGGAGCGTTGGTGACAGGTGAGGACAATGACCTGGCGTTGTTTACCGAATTGATTGAGGATTTCTATGATGTGTTCATCGCGTTCATCATCGAAATTCACAAACACATCGTCCATCACCGCTGGGAGTGGTTCAGACCGAGTTTCATATTCATCAATCAGACCGAACCGCATGGCCAGATAGAGTTGTTCGCGTGTTCCCCGGCTCATTTCGAGCACCCCTTTTCTCTGGTGCCGTTCGTTTTCGATCAACACTTCATCTTGATCGATGGTTTTGATAATACGACGATAACTGCCACCGGTGATTTGAGAGAACAGGTTCTCCGCCGAGCGTATTACTCCAGGCTGCCGGGTTTTTTCGTATTCCTGTTTGGCGGCATCAAGGAGAACAAGTGCTCCCTTATAAGCGGCCCACTCTCGGGCTAGAGATTGTAGTTGTTGCTTTAAGGATTCCAACTCCGTTTGTTTAGCAAGCAGGGCGTTGTTAGAAGAAAGTTTTTCTATTTCATTCAGGGTTTCGCCGATGTCCTGTAACAATTGTTCGCGGTTGGAGTGCACTTCTTCTAACCCGATTTGAAGATGACTTAGTTTTTGTTTGATTTCTTCAAGCGGAGTGGTTTGGACAGCTTCCATAAACTTATCAAAATGCGCGCCCAGTCCAATATTTGATTGAATGATTCCGCGTTTCTGGGCGACTTTTTCTTTCAGGGATTTTTGAGTATCCAGAATGGATTGTTTGCGTAGAAAATCCATGGAATCTTCGGCTCCCGAGGAACGGATAAACTGGGCCAGATCCTTGGAAATGTTTTCCAATTGATTTTCCAGGTGCGCGAGTTTATTGGCCTGTCCCTGGTATTGGTTTTCAAGCAAGATACTTTTTTCCCGGTTGGCTTTGCTTTCATCAAAAGCCTGACTGATGATCTCGATATTGGCGGGAAGGTCATTTTTCAACGAAACGTGTTTGACCAATGGTTCGAGTGAGAGAACACTTTCCCGGGTTTCCTTGCAGAGAGTTTCCATTTGCATGTGTCGTTCATCGAGCCTTGTCCGCTGGGCGATCATAGTTTTGATCTGGCGGGCAGTTTTTGCGATGTTTTTGGTGGTGATGGGGGCAATGCTGGGATCCAGGCTCCGTTTCTTTAACCAATGTCGCCATTCATCAAACTTGTCATTCAGTTCCTTTTCCTTTTGTTCCCATTGGTGAGCAAGGTTTTTCTCTGCAAGGTCTTCTTTGGTAAAGTCGCTCTTCTCCTTCAGGGTCATTTTGTAAAGAAAGACACCTCCTGCAATAAGAAGTGTTGCGACTGCTAATAGAGGAATATTCATAAAGTACCCGCCAAGAATCATTCCCAATACGCCGGTTGCGATGAATCCATAATAAAAAAACTTCAACCAGTCGGGGATATTCCAGCCTTCTGACATTTTTTCGGCTTTCATTTTTCGATGGCTCTCCAGACGATCCTTATACAGATCACCTTCTTTCCTCAAGCCCTCAAAGCTGTCGTAAAAACTGTCTATCTGGCCTTTTTCCGCTTCTGTTAAATCAAATTCAATCACGGTTTCTTCGTCCCAGTCCCGATCGATGGATTTTATTTCTTCAGCAATATGCATGTCGAGGTCTTCTCGTTCGAATTGCACTCTATCGATATCTTGCAAGGCAGACAACACAGACTGTGTGGATTGTTGCAGGCGATGAATACTTTCTTCATGGTCGAGCAAGTCATGGTTCACGGTCAGGGTGTCCCTGCTGTTTTTTAGCGTTTGCAGGGCAGATTGCTCTTCTTCGATACGCAGGAGCAGATTTTTCTTATCCTGTTTCATTGATTCAAAAGTTTTCAATCCGTTTTCAGGGAACAGGGAAAGGTCTTCCAGGCTTTCTAGTTTATTTTGGGCTTCCAGGAGTTGGATGGCATCTTCATAAAGTCGGACCTGGGTTTCCAGAGTTCTTTTTCCTGATTCCAGGTCTTCCAGTGAATTTTGCACGCTGAGCTTTTGGTTCAGCATTTTGCCAAGTTTTTCCTGCAATTCGTCAAACAGAGTCAAGTTTTTCTGGGTCAGAAGAATTTCCTGTTCGCTGATTTTTATTTTCTCCAGAAGGTTGCCCATTTTTGAGTCGCCTCTGGGTTTGAAAATTTCTTTACAGCGGTCTTCAACTTCTTTTTCAATGGCCTTCAACGAAACATTTCCAAGCCCAAGTCCAGCACCGTAGATGCGGTTTTTGACTTCATCACTGTTGAGGGTGTTGAAGTCATGCAGTTCATCAATGGTGAAAGCGTAGATATTTCTGTAAATATCTTTGGAAGCGTTTCCCAGCAGATGATTCAAAACGGATTGCCCTTGCAGGACTTCGCTGGGAGTAGAAACTCTTACAGTTCCTCCATGTGTACCGGGACTTCTCGATATGATTAAATCTTCGCCATTTTGCAATACCACCTTCAAGCTGCCCCCCATTGACCCCCCTTGCAAGGGAGTATAGAGATTGGTTTTGTCTTTTTT